>DATHUM010000233.1:0-11018 GCA_035462225.1 Jiangellaceae bacterium
CACCGCGGCGTCCACACCGGCGATTTCCGCTACTTCGGGCTGCCGGCCACCGGTCGCAGGTTCGCCTACAAGCAGATGCACATCATCCGCATTGTGGATGGCAAGGGCGTCGAGCACTGGGCGGTGCGCGACGACGCATCCCTCATTCGGCAGCTCACCGTCTGATCGGCCACCGAGGACACGCCGCGCCTACCCGCGTAATTGACGCCGAGCCCCCTGGTTCACGCCGGCGCCGTGACCGGGATGCCATTGCTCTTGGCCGCCTCGGCGAGGCGATCGTCGTACGTGACGATTGTGTCCAGGTCGTCGCCTAGTTCCAGCGCAGCCGCCAGGTGGATCGCGTCGAGGGTACGCAGAGCGGCGGGATCGAGCCGCCCGGCCTCCTCATAGGTCGAGGTCGCGAGTTGTACGAGCGTGATGGCATCGAGCACGGCCCGGGCCTGGACGACCATTCCCAGTCGGCGGCGAGCGCTACGCCTTGATCAGCTGCTCGTTCAGTGGTCGCCGCGTGCGCAATGGACCCTGGGAAGCAAAGCGGATTCGCACCATCGGATGGGTTTCAAGCCGGTTCCACCTGGGCAATTAATTAACACTAAAAGACGCCCGCACGGGCCGCACAGAGAGGAACACCCATGAAAAAGCTGATCGCCGCTGGGCTGCTCGTCACCGGCAGCCTCGTCACCATGCCCGCAGTGGCAAGCGCCGCCCCGGCCGATGGACGCTGCGTCGCTCAAGGAGCGGGCTTCACCTTCGACGGACCGACGAAGGCGTCGGTCGCAAAGCAGGGGCTCATGAGCTTTGTCATCAAAGATCACGCGTTCAACAACGCCGATGCGACCGAGGCATTGCTCGGCATAACCATCTGCGAGTAACAGAGAGGGCGCGCCCTGCGAGCGCCCTTAGCCCCAGAAACAAACCCCGGTCGGTACACCAAACCACCGGGTCCAATGCGAAAGCCCCTAGCCCCATGATGGTTAGGGGCTTTCCCGGGTGGTTCTCTACACAGGGCTCGTTGGGAGGTCGTCATCGGTCCGCGTGGCCACGGCCATCGCCAGCGCTACCTGACACCGCCGAATCTCGCTGGCGTTCGGCGACAGAAGAAGTAAGAAGTAGAAGTGCGCGAGGGGGGAGTTGAACCCCCACGTCCTTACGGACACACGGACCTGAACCGTGCGCGTCTGCCTGTTCCGCCACTCGCGCGTGCCGACGCCTGCACGGCGTAGCCGAACTAGGTTAACACGCACCGGAACGTACTCTGACCACTCAACCCGCGCCGCACATGTCCCCGATAGGGGCCTCACCTGGTTAACATCGGTGCGGACCCCGCCGGGCAGGTCAACGGAACTCGCGGTGGGTATCGCACGTGGAACGAGATGGGAAGGGAGCTGGCGATGAGTGTCTTGCGGCGCTTCGAGGCGCGCCTCGAAGGCATGGTGACCGGCGCCTTCAGCAAGGCGTTCCGCGCCGAGGTTCAACCGGTCGAGATTGCTGCGGCCCTGCAGCGAGAGCTCGACAACAACGCACAGATCGTCACCCGCGAACGATCCCTCGTTCCCAATGATTTCGTGATCGAGCTCGGCTCCCACGACTACGGCCGGCTCGCGCCCTATACCGGCACGTTGGCCCACGAGCTCGTCGACTTGGTGCGTGAACACGCCGAGCTACAGCGGTTCGCCTTCACCGGCCCTGTTCAGGTCGCTTTCGAGCAACACGACGACTTGGGCACCGGCCAGTTCCGGGTGCGCAGCCAGGTCAAAGCCGGCGTCGACCGGGGGGCGTCGTACGTCCCGGCCGGGAATGCCGAGCGCAACGCCGCCGCGTACCTGACCATCAACGGCACCCAGCACCCGGTGATCCCACCCGGGCTGGTGCTCGGCAGAGGAAGCGAGTGCGACGTGCGGATCGAGGATCCCGGGGTGTCCCGGCGTCATGCCGAGATTCGGGTGCAAGGCTCCGGTCCGGACGCCCAGCTCATGGTGGTCGATCTTGGCTCGACCAACGGGACGGTGGTGGACGGAGTACGGGCGGCCCAGGCACCGCTTGCCGATGGATCCCGTATTGTGCTCGGTTCAACCGTTGTGGACGTTCATCGACGGGCGCCGCGGCGCTGAGGCAGGTCCGCAATCTGGTGAGGAAGCGCATGTTTGGGGTGAACCGGTGTCCGAGCTGACGCTTACGGTCATCAAGCTTGGCTTCCTGGCCATGCTCTGGCTGCTGGTGATCTCCGCGACCTCGGCGATGCGGGCCGACCTGTTCGGCGTCCGGCCGGCCAAGCCCGCAGCACCGCAGCGGTCGGGTAACAAGTCGCGGGCAAACCGGGGCGCGCCGAGCAAGGTCGTCATCATCGACGGCCCGGACCGGGGGCGCACGATTCCCCTTACTGGAGCGCCGGTGACGTTCGGCCGGGGCAGCGAGTGCACCGTTCCGCTGGCCGATGAATACGTGTCGACCCAACATTCCCGCCTGCTGTACCACGACGGCGTGTGGTACGTCGAAGACCTCGGCTCGACGAACGGAACGTACCTGGGCAACGAGCGGCTTACCCGCAGTACCCAGGTCGGCGTGCGGACTCGGATTCGGCTCGGCAAAACCGTCCTCGAGCTTCGGAAGTAGGTCGCGATGGCCTTGATCCTCCGCTCGGTGGCTCGCTCGGACGTCGGCCTGGTCCGCGAGGGCAACGAGGACTCCGGCTACGCCGGGCCACGGTTGCTCGCAGTCGCCGACGGCATGGGCGGGCACGCGGCCGGAGAGGTCGCAAGCTCGGCCACCATCGACGAGTTGCTACACGTCGAGAACGGCGTGGGCAACACGGACGCGCTCGACTCCCTGAACGCCGCGGTCGTGGCCGCCAACGACCGCATCCGGCGGTTGGTGCTCGACGATCCTCGGCGCGAGGGGATGGGCACTACCCTCACCGCCCTGTTATGGACGGGAACGGACATCCGGGTCGCGCACATCGGTGATTCCCGCGCTTACCTGCTGCGCGACGGTAAGCTGCGCCAGCTGACCCACGACCACACGTTCGTCCAGACCCTGGTCGACGAAGGCCGCATCTCGGCCGACGAGGCGAACATCCACCCCGCCCGCTCGCTCATCCTCAAGGCACTCGACGGCAAACCGGATCCGGAACCGGATCTGGACGTCCTGCGGGTCCAACCCGGTGACCGCCTTCTACTGTGCAGCGACGGATTGTCCGGTGTGGTCAGCAACGACACGCTGCGCGACACATTGATCAACCAGCGCGATCTGAGTCAGGTCGCCGACGAGCTGGTCGAGCTGGCTCTTCGCGGCGGAGCACCGGACAACGTCACCGTCGTGGTGGCGGACGTCGTCGAGACCCCGAACCCGCCGTCGTCGGACGACACGGCCGAGGCTTACCTGGTGGGGGCAGCGTCCGGCGAAGACCCGCCGGCACGGACCGATCGTCGCCGGTTGTCCGGCGGGGTTCGCAGCCTGCTCGGCTCGTCAGGCCCGCCTAGCGAGCCGGACGCCGATCCGGAGCAGCTGCGATACGCGCCGCAACCACCGCGGCGGTTCCGCGGGTTGCGCCGCCTCGCCGTGGTGGCCGTCGTGGCCGGCCTGGTGTGGGGCGGCGCGCGGGTCGCCGAGGACTGGCTGCTGACCCAGTACTACGTCGGCGAGCTGTCCGGTCAGGTCGCGATCTTCCGAGGTGTCAGCCAGGAAATCGGGCCCATCACTCTGTCTCGCGCGCACGAGCCGGTCGACGGTCTGCCCGTGGGTGCACTTCCGGACGTTTACCGCGAGCAGGTCTCCAACACCATCACCGCAGACAACTACACCGAGGCTAGGGGCATCGTCGAGAACCTGCGCGGTGCAGCGTGCGCCGTCCACGCCGTCCAGCGACGCTCTGCGACTGCGCCGCCGACCGCAAGAAGCGATGCGGCGGACGCCGCGGCCACCGAGGAGCCGGCCGCACCAACCAGCCCGACGCCCACGCAGACCCCAACCCCGCTGCCGACCGCCCCGCCCGGATATCCCGGCCTCGATTGCCCGGAGGAATCGTGACCGGAGACGGCACGTTGGTACCCCGGCGCGGGCGAGGCACCGAACTCGCCCTGCTGATCCTTGCCATCGGGATCGCGACGGTCGCGTACGTGTCGGTCGACCTGGGCGCGAACGGCACCGTGCCGGCCAACGCCGTGGCCTACATGACCGGGTTGGTGGTCCTCACCGGAATCGCACACGTCGTCATCCGGCGGTTCGCACCGTACGCCGACCCGCTGATCCTGCCGATCGTCGTCACCCTGAACGGCCTCGGGTTGGCGATGATCCACCGGCTGGACCTCGCCGACGGCACGACGAACGCCGCGACCCAGCTAACCTGGATGGTCGTCGGGGTGCTTGGTTTCGTCGCGGTCGTCGTATTCATTCGCGATCACCGGATCTTGTCGCGATACACCTATACCGCCGCGCTGCTCGGCATCGTCCTGCTGATGCTGCCGATGCTGCCGGTGATCGGTCACGAGGTGCGCGGTGCCCGCATCTGGATTCAGATCGGCGCAATGACGTTCCAGCCCGGCGAGGCCGCGAAGATCGTGCTGATCATCGCCTTCGCCGGATACCTGGTGCGCACCAAGGACGCCCTGGCGCTCGCCGGCCGTCGAGTGCTCGGCATCGACCTGCCAAGGGCCCGTGACCTAGGCCCGATCCTGGTGATGTGGTTCGCGGCCCTCGGCATCCTGGCCGTGCAGAACGACCTCGGGCCGTCCCTGCTCGTCTTCGGCATCTTCGTGCTGATGATCTACGTGGCCACGGAACGGATCTCGTGGATCGTGCTCGGCATCCTGCTCGCCGCCATCGGCGGGTTCGCGGCCCGTACGTTGTTCGGGCACGTGCGCGCCCGGGTCACGGCATGGCTCGATCCGTTCTCCGACCCCGACCAGTTCGGGCAGATCATCCAGTCGCTGTACGGACTGGCCTACGGCGGCATCACCGGGACTGGTTTGGGCCGCGGGCGACCCGACCTCGTACCGTTCGCCGAGAGCGACTTCATCGCCTCCGCCCTGGGTGAGGAGCTCGGCCTCACCGGTCTGATGGCGGTCATCGTCCTCTACGCGATCCTGGTATCCCGCGGCTTGAAAGCGTCGCTCGTGCTGCGCGATCCGTTCGGAAAGCTGCTGGCCATGGGCCTGGCGGCCGGTCTGATGCTCCAGGTATTCATCGTCATCGGCGGCGTGACCAAGCTGATCCCGCTGACGGGGTTGACCACACCGTTCCTGTCGATGGGCGGCTCGTCCCTCGTGATGAACTGGGTTCTCATAGGGCTGCTCATCCGACTGTCGGACGCGGCCCGCCGACCGGCACCGACCGCGCCGCCGCCTACGGTGGACGATGCGGCGACCCAGGTGGTGAGGCTGCCGTGAACTCGCCGATCCGCAAGGTGGCCGCCGGGTGCCTGCTGCTCTGCCTGGCGTTGCTGGCCAACGTCACGTACGTGCAGGCATTCCAGGCCGGCGACCTGAACTCTCGGGAGGGCAACCGCCGGGTTCTTATCGACGAGTACTCTCGCGAGCGAGGACCGATCCTGATCGGCGAACCCCCGGTCGCCATCGCGGAATCGAGTCCCGTCGAGGGTGAGCTCAGCTACCTGCGCGAGTACCCGGAGCCGGAGCTGTACGCGCACATCACCGGGTACTACTCGTTCTTCTTCGGCCGCGAAGGCATCGAGCGGACGCAGAACGACGTTCTGTCCGGCAGCGCCGATCGCTGGTTCTTCCGTCGGCTGATCGACATGGTGACCGGCGAGCAGCCGCGCGGCGGCGGGGTCAAGCTGACCATCAATCCAGCGGCGCAGGAAGCGGCTTGGGAGGCCCTTGGCGACAACAAGGGCTCGGTCGTCGCCATCGAGCCGTCCACCGGCGCCATCCTGGCCATGGTCAGCAAGCCGTCGTTCGACCCCAACCCGCTGGCCAGCCACGACATCCCGACCCAGGAGGAAGCCTGGGCCGCGCTGAACGAGGATGAGGACAATCCGATGGCGAACCGGGCCGCTGCCGAAATCCTGCCGCCCGGGTCGGTGTTCAAGCTGGTGACGTCCGCGGCGGCGCTCGAGAACGGCTTCGAGCCGGATTCCGTGGTGCCAGGACCGGCCGAGTACGACCTCCCGCAGTCAGAACGCGTGATCCCGAACCACAACGGGCGCGCGTGCGGTGAGAACAACGAGACCACCATCACCAACGCCCTGCGGATCTCCTGCAACACGGCGTTCGCCTACCTCGGCAATGAACTCGGCTTGGATGTCATGCTGGATCAGGCCGAGAAGTTCGGCTTCAACAGCATCCCGCTGGCCAATGGCGACATCCGGTCGGCGGCGAGCAACTTCCCGCCCGATGCAGACGCGCCTCAGCTGGCTCAGTCGGCGATCGGGCAGTTCGACGTCCGCGCCAATCCCTTGCAGATCGCCATGGTGTCAGCGGCCATCGCCAACCGCGGTCAGTTGATGAACCCCTACCTCGTCGACGAGCTGCGCGGGCCGGACCTGGTCCGCGTCCTGGAGGTCACTGAGCCTGAGGTCGTCTCCCAGGCGGTGTCTGCCGAGACCGCACGCCAGCTGACCGAGATGATGGTCGAGGTCGTCGACAACGGAACGGGCACCCCGGCCCAGATCTCGGGCGTCCAGGTGGCCGGCAAGACGGGGACCGCCCAGAGCGGCCGCGAGGACGACCCGCCGTACGCCTGGTTCACTTCTTTCGCGCCGGCTGACAACCCACAGGTGGCCGTAGCCGTGGTTATTGAAGAGGCACCAGACACCGCACGCGACGACATCGCGGGCGGTCGTCTGGCTGCGCCGATTGCTAGGGCCGTAATGGAGGCGGTGCTCGGATCGTGACGACGCTGACAGCGACCGGTCAGGTGCTCGCCGGCCGGTACAAGCTGATCCGCTGGGTGGGCGGCGGTTCCATGGGTGAGGTCTGGGAGGCCACGGACAACCGGATGGATCGTCCCGTTGCGGTCAAAGTACTGCGCCCGGCGCACGCGAACGATCCCGTCGCCCTCGAACGGTTCAGGATCGAGGCCAGGCTCGGCGCCCAGCTGGATCACCCCGGCATCGCCAAGGTCCACGACGTCAACGTGGACGGCCGCGGCGGTGAACCACCCTGGATGGTGCAGGAGTACGTCGCCGGAGAACCGCTGACCGACCTGCTGCGCCGCGACGGTGCGCTCGATCCGCGCCTTGCCGTCTCGATCGTCGCGCAGGTCGCCGAGGCCGCGCACGCCGCGCATCGGGTAGGGGTCGTGCACCGGGACCTCACGCCGCGCAATCTGCTCATAGCCGCTGACGGTTCGGTCAAGGTCACCGACTTCGGCATTGCGCGGTCCGATTCGGCCGCTCCGCTCACCAAGGCCGGCCATGTCATCGGCACTCCTGCCTACCTGTCCCCGGAGCAGGTAAGGGGCAGCACCGCAAGTCCGGCCAGCGATGTCTACACGCTCGGCGTCGTGTTGTACGAGTGCCTCTCCGGCCGGCGCCCATTCGACGGGTCGAACCCCATCGAGGTTGCGCGAGCCCATCTCGAGCAGGTGCCACCGCCGCTGCCCACTGCCATTCCCGGCCCCCTGCGCGCCGTCGTAATCGCGGCGCTCGCCAAGGAGCCTGAGAACCGTCCGGCCGCTGCTGATCTGGCTCGGCGGCTCCACGCGGCGATCGCCCCGCCGAGGCCCGGCGCTGCGTTCAACACCGAGCAGATGACAGTCGTACGCCCGCTCGCGGACGTCATGCGCCCGGCGCCCACCGCCAGGCAGCCGCTCCACGCCGGACAGCCGCTCCACGCGGCTCCGCACGGGCCGCGCTGGGCGGCTACGTCACGGGCGCCCACCGTGGCGCAGCGCGTGAGTGCGTCGGCTCAGCAGGCGTTTGATCGCGCCCTGCCGGTTGCACAACAGGCTTGGGCGGCCGCCGGGCCGGAGGTCGATCGAGTTGCGCATGCGACCTGGAATTACCTCATGGCCATGCGAGTCGGCCTGGTCGGTGCCGCACTAGTGCTGGTGGCTGTTCTAGCCGTCGTCTCCAGCGGGACCGGGTGACGAATGCAGGCATCTACCAGCAATGCGAGTACCGTGCGCTTCGAGCGGAAACTAGGAAAGGGCAAGTGATGACCGAGCCGAGACTCCTCGGGGATCGCTACGAACTGGGCGAAGTGCTCGGCCGGGGCGGTATGGCCGAGGTACGCCGCGGCCGCGATCTTCGGCTTGGCCGGATCGTCGCGATCAAGATGCTGCGTGTCGATCATGCGACCGACTCAACCTTCCAGGCCCGCTTCCGCCGCGAAGCCCAATCCGCCGCATCCCTCAACCACCGCAACATCGTGGCGGTGTACGACACCGGCGAAGATTACCTCGACGGCCACCGCATTCCGTACATCGTCATGGAGTATGTCGAGGGCCGGACGCTTCGCGAGATGCTGCGCGAGCAAGCCCGCTTCACACCGGAGCGCACCATCGAGGTCAGTGCGAGCATCCTGGACGCTTTGGAGTACAGCCACCGCAGCGGAATCGTGCACCGTGATATCAAGCCGGGCAATGTGATGATCACGACCGCTGGCGAGGTCAAGGTGATGGATTTCGGCATCGCCCGGTCGCTGGCCGAGACCGGTGCCGCGCTGACCCAGACCGCCGCAGTCGTCGGCACAGCGCAGTACATCTCACCAGAGCAGGCTCGCGGCGAGTCCGCCGATGCACGCAGCGACCTCTATGCCACCGGTTGTGTGATGTACGAGCTCCTGACGGGCCGGCCGCCGTTCGTCGGCGAGTCCCTCGTCTCCGTGGCCGTCTCGCATGTACGGGAGATGGTGACTCCACCGTCGGCGTTGGATCCGTCGATACCGCGCGACCTCGATGCGATCGTGCTCAAGGCGCTGGCCAAGGACCGGCTGGACCGGTACCAAAGCGCTTATGAGATGCGTGGCGACCTCGAGCGCGCCGCCGCGGGCCTTCCGGTGGCGGCAGCGGCCGACGCGACGGCGGCGACGCAGTTCATCGGTGGCGGGTACGCCGACACAATGTACGACCCGGCCGCGACGGCCATGTACGACGACGTCGTCGACGATTACCCCGAGGAAGAAGAGCCCAAGAAGAAGGGGATGAGCTGGGGTGCGCTGATCGGCGCTGCCCTGGCGATCCTGCTCGTGGCGGGCCTCATCGGGTTCTTGATGTTCAACAACGATGACGAGACGCCCCAACTCGTCCGAGTCCCGGAACTCGTCGGGATGACCGAGCAGGACGCTCAAGCGTGGGCGACAGAGAACAACGTCCAGAACTTCACCATCGAAGATCGCGAGGTATCGGACGAGGAGCAGGTCGGAATCGTTCTGGAGCAGGATCCAGGTCCTCTTACGGACATCGATCCCGCCACCGATCCGGTCACGGTGATAGTCGGAATATCTCCCGATACCGTCGAGGTTCCGGACGTCGAAGGCATGACCGTCGAGGAGGCCGAGGACGCTCTTGCGGAAGCCGGCCTGCGCGTTGGTCCTCAGTCGTCCCAAACCGTGGACGATGAAGATCTAGTCGGACGGGTGTTGTCGGCGAACCCGGCTATCGGTACGGCGGTTGCGCCGGACACCGAAGTGAGCCTTACGGTCGGCGCTGCGCCGGAATCAGTGACCATTCCTGATGTCGTCGGCCTGCCGCGGGACGAGGCTCGCGACACCCTTCGCGATCTTGATCTCGAGGTCGAGGCGACTGAGGAGAGCAGCTCGGAGGTCGAGGCAGGTCGCGTGATCCGCACCGATCCGCGTGGCGGCTCGAGCGTGGAGCCGGGGAGTACGGTGACGATCGTCGTCTCCACCGGAGTCGATCTTGTCGAGGTACCGAGTGTTATCGGGTTCAATGAAGACCAGGCTCGGAACCTACTCGAGCAGGAAGCCTATGGGTTCGAGGTCAACACACGCACCGAAGAGACGTGCGACGAAGATGCCGACCTCGTTTACGGCCAGGAACCTCCGCCGGGCGAAGACGTGCCGCGCGGTTCGACCGTCACGATCCTGATCGCAGAGGAGCCGCCGCAGGGCTGCGACAACGGCGACGGAGACAACGGCGGAGGAAACGGCTGACCGGTCCGACTCGGCACTGAGCTGCGCCTGCGGGTACGTTCGCGCGGCTGAGGACCTGCACGCACGAACGCAACGGCCTACAAACTGCTCGGGTGGTCCCAGGGCAAGCGGGCCGCAGGAACTTGCGCTCGGCGAGGTGGCCGCCGTCCCCTGACCCTGGCTTCAGTCGGCGAGAGACGCCGGGTCGAGGGAGTCCGGGCCTCGGGACACGACCGGCGCCAATCCGGCCGACCGCTCCACCGCACCGGCGTCCCCGCACATCGTCAGCCAGTTGGCCAGCAACCGGTGACCACCCTCGGTGAGCACTGATTCGGGGTGGAACTGCACTCCTTCAATGGGCAGGTCCCGGTGCCGCATCGCCATGATCACGCCGCTCGCGGTGAGGCCGGTCACGTCGAATTCCGGTGGGACGGTCTGCTGGTCGACCGCCAACGAGTGGTACCGCGTCGCGGTGAACGGGCTCGGCAGGCCGTGCAGCACGCCGGCGCCGTCGTGAAACACCTCGCTCGTCTTGCCGTGGAGCAGTTCAGGCGCACGACCCACCCGGCCGCCGAACGCCACCGCCATCGCCTGCAAACCAAGGCACACCCCGAACACCGGCACCTGCCCCGCGGTTTCCCGGATCAGATCGACGCATACCCCGGCCCGCTCCGGAGTGCCCGGACCAGGCGAGAGCAGAACGCCGTCGAAGCTCAGCGCGTCCTCCGGCTTGAGCTCGTCGTTGCGCAGAACATCGCATTCGGCACCAAGCTGCGCCAGATACTGCACGAGGTTGAACACAAAGCTGTCGTAGTTGTCGACCACAAGGATCCGCCGCGGCGCGATCATTGTGCGGTCTCCGCGGATACCCCGAGTGGGCCTTCGTATCCCGGCATCGCAATGTTCTCCATGACGTTCAGTTCGTAGCCGAGACCGATCTGATCCGCAAAGGCACGGTACTCGGCG
>DATHUM010000234.1:0-4542 GCA_035462225.1 Jiangellaceae bacterium
CACGACGGTGCCGGTGAACCCCCACTCGTCGCGGACCACATCGGTGACCAGCTCGTGGTTGGCATGGCACGGCACACCGTCGAGCTCGTGGTACCCGGCCATGATCGATTCGAGACCCGCCTCACGAACGGCCACCTCGAACGGATACAGGTACACCTCGTGCAACAGGCGCGGCGGTATGTGCGCCGGCGCCCAGTTCATCCCGCCCTCGGAGGCTCCGTAGCCGACCAGGTGCTTTGCCGTCGCGATCACTCCATCAGCCAGTGACTCACCTTGAAGGCCACGCACGAAGGCAACGCCCATCCGCGACACCAGGTACGGGTCCTCGCCGTAAGTCTCTTCGGTGCGTCCCCACCGCGGATCCCGCACCACGTCCAACACCGGCGACAGCCCCTGGTGGCTGCCGGTGGCTCGCATCTGCGTGCGCACTGCGTCCGCGAGCCGCCGGTTGAGCGCGGGCTCCCAGGTGCTGGCGACGCCGATCGCCTGCGGGAAGATCGTGGACTCGCGGGCCATGACGCCGGAGCACCCTTCCTCGTGGACGATCGCCGGTATGCCGAGGCGGGTCTGCGTGACGAGGAACCGCTGGACATCATTGGTCAGCCGGGCGACCTCGCGGGGCCGGAGGCTGGTGGCCCCGGCCGGCCGGGTCAGGTGGCCGAGTCCGTGAGCCAGGATCGGACGCGCTCGCTCGGGAGCGAACCGATTGCCTTCGAGCAGCATGAATGACCACGCGCTACCCAACTGCGCGAGCTTCTCCTGCAACGTCATCCGGTGCAGCAGGTCGGCGACCCGCTCGGGAACCGGGGCATTCGCATCCCGGTAGAGGGCTTCGGCGTGCGGTTCGGCAATAGTCACGTCCACTCTTTCTCTAGCTTTGCCAAAGCCTGGTGGACGGAGCGCCGACACTTGCGTCGCAGAAATGTCAACCGGGCCGTCCTTTCTGTCGGTATTGGGATCGATGCCTGGGAGACCGGTCCGCTCACTCCCGTGGCGGTGCCGTTGACTCACGAACGATCAGTCGCGTTGGTACGAGTACCTGACGGGGCACGCCGGCGTTTCCGTAGACAAGTCCCTGCAGGAGCCGGGCAGCCTCGAAGCCCAGGCGATGCATGGACTGGTCGATCGTCGTTAGTGCCGGCTTGGACAGCGCCGACTCTGGGACGTTGTCGAAGCCAATGATCGAAAGATCACCGGGGACGTCGAGCCCGAGTTCTCCTGCGACCTCCAACACCTTCAGAGCCATGCCATCGCTTGCCGCAAAAATGGCCGTCGGCCGGTTTTCCGAGCCGAGCAGAGCTCGTGCAGGGGCGATCGCGGTCTCCCGGTGGAAATCACCTCTGCCGATCAGAGACGGGTCGACTGGGATCCCAGCCCGCGTCAGCGCTTGGCGGTAACCCTCCTCACGCGCCCACGCGGCCGCCAAGCTCGAGCGCCCGGCGATGAATCCGATGCGTTTGTGACCGAGCCCAAGCAGGTGCTCGACAGCCGTTACAGCGCCGGCGAGGTTGTCGGCGGTAACCGACGGGAGCGTCGAGTCGCGCACCGGATCGATCGCCACCACTGGCGCGTTGCTCTTCACGTCACTCCCCGGCGTCACAATGATGCAGCCGTCCGTCAGCGTGCCGGCCAGCCGGGTCACGTGCCGCTGCTCCCACCCGGGCGAGCGGGCGCCGTACGTGTCGCTGTTGGCGTAGACGATCAGATCGAGACCGGTTCCGCTCAGTGCCTCCATGACGCCCTTGAGAACCTCGACCGTGTACGACTCGAAGCTGTGGGTCACGAGGCCCAGAACTTTCGTTCGGCTTCGCCGAAGGCTCGTGGCGACGAGGCTGGACTCGTAGCCAAGTTGGTCGATAGCAGCACGAACCCTCTCGACGGTCTTTGCGCTCACCCCGTAGTGGCCGTTGACGACGCGGGACACTGTGGCGTTGGAGACGCCTGCCGCCCGGGCGACATCGTTCATTGTCACCGGCCCCCGCACTTCGGTCATGGCACCTCCACCGTTGCCTTCGCCATCCGCCGACAAGGTCATCTTGACCTGTCGTAAACGTGACCGATAACGATTACATCGTATCGGAATGCGTTCTCCGAAGCATTCATGATCGGCGTACTCATCCGATCACCTCCTTCAACGTGGCCATCGCAAAATTCGTCGGCCTATTCAGGTGTTGGCCGCGCAAGCCGAATCACATTCCATGAGACGGGTCGTAGCCGTACCCGCGTCGTCTTCCCGTCCCCATCGGAGCCGGATGATCGGCTTGGCCGAACTCGGTTCGGTTGCGCTTCAGTGTTCACCGCGCGGATGTCGTCGTCGGCCAGTTGGAGATGCTCGACCACTCGGTAGCCGGGGAACGCCCGGTGGCCGATCGACAGTTCCACCGCTTCGTCTTCTCGCCGGTTGACGGCCAGCACTGCCACCTCGCCACTTTCTTCGTCATACGTGGCCACCGCGAGGAGGAGTGGCGCGTCACCGTACTTCTTCGTCGGGTAGGTCGGCGTCTGCACCTCGACCCGGAGCACGCGTCCGCGGGCGAACCGGGCCGTGTACGCGAACGGAAAGAACGTCGTCTGCCGCCAAGAGGCGCCACCCGGCTCGGCGCGGATGGGCGCGATCGCATTCACCAGCTGTGCCAGACAGGCGACTATCACACGGTCGCTGTGGCGCAGGAGAGTGATCAGCAAGCTGCCCACCACCACGGCATCGGCGACGTTATAGGTGTCTTCGATCAGCCGCGGTGCGACCGGCCAGTCCGTCAGCGCCTCCTGCTCGCTTACGTGCGACTGGTACCAGACATTCCATTCGTCGAACGAGAGGTTGATTCTCTTACGGCTGCGCGCTCTGGCCCCGATGTGATCCGCACTGGCGATCACGGAGTCGATGGACCGTTCCATGTCGATCGCGGAGGCCAGAAAGCTTCCGAGGTCACCGTTCGTCTCCTCGTAGTAGGAGTGCAGTGAGATGTAATCGACTAGGTCGTACGCCTCCTCGAGAACGGTCGCCTCCCATGCCCCGAACGTCGGCATCGAGGAGTGCGAACTCCCGCACGCGACAAGTTCCAGATCGGGGTCGAGCATGCGCATCGCCCGCGCCGTTTCAGCGGCCAGCCGGCCGTACTCGGCGGCGGTCTTGTGGCCGATCTGCCACGGCCCGTCCATTTCGTTGCCTAGGCACCACAGCCGGACGTCGAACGGCTTGCTGTGGCCGTGCGACGCTCGAAGGTCGGACCAATACGTGCCGCCAGGATGGTTGCAATACTCCAGCAAATCGCAGGCCTCTTGCACACCGCGAGTGCCGAGGTTGATTGCCATCATCGGCTCGACCCGGGCTTTGCGTACCCACGACACGAACTCCCCGACGCCGAACGCATTCGTCTCCAGGGAGTGCCAAGCCAGATCGAGCCGTTGCGGGCGGGCCTCGACCGGGCCGACGCCGTCTTCCCATCGGTAGCCTGAGACGAAGTTGCCCCCGGGGTACCGGACGACGCTGACGCCGAGTTCGCTAGTGAGGTCGAGCACATCGCCGCGGAAGCCGTCCTCGTCGGCGGACTCATGGCCGGGTTCGAAGATGCCCGTGTAGACGCACCGCCCAAGGTGCTCCACGAACGAGCCGAACAGCCGCGGCGGCACATCGGCGATGTGGAAATCCGGATCGATTGTCAGCGATGCACTCTCACCCATTGACCACTACCTACCGCCCGTCCCTAACTGCCCCAGACCATTGATGAATTGCTTGCGCATCAGGAAGAACAGGATCATGATCGGCACCACCGCGATAACCGATGCGGTCATCACCAAGTCCCATCGTGCCCGGTAGAGACCCACTAACGAGGTGATGCCGACAGCTAGCGGGTAATTGTCTTCCGACCGCATCACGATGAGGGGCCAGAGCAAGTCGTTCCACTGCTCCAGCGAGAAGATGATGGCCAAGGTCGCCATGGCCGGCTTGACCGTCGCCACGATTTGGCAGCCGATGGGCCCGCCTGGAGGCCCCGGTGACCATGCGGGACCGACAGCCCGGTCGCCTGGGCTGGCTTCGTATTGGTGCTGACACGGCGCCGGAGGGGGCAGTGGTGGATCTCAACGGCGCCGCGTAAGCAGTCTGGTGGTCTCGGACCTGTTCGCCGGACGTGGTGGTCTAGCAGTACGACGAAACAGCGGGTTCGAATGTGACGCGCGCTGGCTCAGCCAGACAGGGTTGGTGCCATGCCGGTCACGTCTCCACTCCCGTCGGCGCGTCCACCAGCTCAGCAATCAGCTCCGCGAGCCGATGGCGCAGCTGCGGATCGGGCTAGACGTCCGTCCTGGTCGAACTGCTGGCAGGCCTGGGACACTGCGAGCTCGCCGGCGGACACCTCGGCGCCGATGATGCTCAGGACCTTCCCGCAGCGTCGGCGAGGACGGCAAGGTCAGCCTCTCCACCGACCAGCATGGTCATGACCACATATGGCACGGTCACGTGCCCATAAAGTCCGCGCAGGCGGCAAGCAACACCTCGCTGCCCCGGCGGCCTCCCTCCCGCTCTTCGAGTGATCGGCATCG
>DATHUM010000235.1:0-7723 GCA_035462225.1 Jiangellaceae bacterium
GGCGACCAACACTCACGCGGCCGGGGCGTCGCTGAACTCGTACGACGCCGTCGTGTGGATCGCCGGCGGACTGGCCAAGGGCAGCCGGTTCGACGAGCTCGTCCGAGAGACCTCACACCGGATCCGGGCCGCCATACTAATCGGCACGGATCGGGCAATGATCGCCAAAGCACTCGCGCGACACGCGCCCCAGATACCGGTGGTCGAGGTACCCGCCACTGACAATGAGGCCATGGATCATGTCGTGGCGGCCGCCGCCGAGCTTGCGCAGCCGGGCGACACCGTTCTGCTCGCGCCGGCCTGCGCGTCCATGGACATGTTCGCCAACTACGCCGCCCGAGGTGATGCCTTCGCCGAAGCGGTCAGGCGGCGCCATGGCCAACCAGACTGACCGCGAGGCTCCTGCTGCCGGCACCGGCGTCGTCGCAGCCGTCTCGCGCATGCTGCGCCGCCCGCTCGCGTCGTACCACCTGGTCCTCGGATCGACCGGCCTGCTGATCGTGCTGGGCCTGGTGATGGTGTTCTCCGCGTCCACCTTCACCTCGCAGCACACCTACGGCGATCCGTACCGAATCTTCATCCGGCAGGTCGTGCTCTGCGTGGTCGGCGTAGGGGTCGGGTGGCTGGCGGCGCGGAGCAAGATCAGTACCGCACGGCGGCTGGCCCTACCGCTCCTGGTGATCGCCGTCGCGTTGCTCATCGCGACCTATGTTCCCGGCGTCGGAGTCACGGTCAACGGGACCAGGGCCTGGCTCGATCTAGGTAGCGAGCTGTTCCGGATCCAGCCCTCCGAACTGGCCAAGCTCGGTCTCGTGCTCTGGGGTGCGCACATGTTCGCGCGCAAGGGGGTCCTGCTCCGGCAGTGGAAGCACATCGCGTTGCCGTTCGTGCCGGTGTCAGCGCTGATCGTGGCGCTGACGGTGGGTCAGAACGACCTGGGGACCTCGCTGATCCTGATGGGCATCGTGCTGGCCATGTTGTGGGTGCTCGGAGTGCCGACCTGGTTGTTCGGGCTCGCCCTCGGCGGCGTCGCCGTGGTGGCAACGTACTTCGTCACCGACGCCGCGCACCGGATGAACCGCGTGAGCATCTTCCTCGATCCCTGGCAGGACCCCCAGGGCACGGGTTACCAGTCGATCCAGGCCATCTACGCGTTCGCCGAAGGCGGCTGGTGGGGGCGTGGGCTGGGAGCGAGCAGCGAGAAGCTGGGCCGGCTGCCCGAGGCGCACACGGACTTCATCTTCGCGATCATCGGTGAGGAGCTGGGTCTGCCGGGCACGTTCGTCGTGATCGGACTTTTCGGCGTACTGGGTTACGCTGGCATCCGCATCGCGTGGCGGGCACGCGACCCGTTCGTCCGCCTCGCAGCGGCGGGCATTACGGCCTGGCTCGTCGGGCAGGCCCTGGTGAACCTGGGCAGTGTGCTCGGCGTTCTGCCTGTGGTCGGCGTGCCGCTACCACTGGTGTCCTACGGTGGGTCGGCATTGGTACCGACCATCGCGGCCATCGGGCTGCTGGTGTGCTTCGCAAAGGAGGAGCCCGGCGCTCGCGCGGCGCTGAAAGCCAGGCGCCGCAAGAAGTAAGGAGTAGGAGTGCATGTCGTTCTCGCCGGTGGAGGCACCGCGGGCCACATCGAACCGGCGTTGGCCACTGCCGATGCCCTGCGCCGTTGGGATGCCCGGGTGGGGATCACCCTGCTCGGCACGACGCGCGGCTTGGAGACCAGGCTGGTTCCGGAGCGGGGATACGAGCTCGCGTTGATCCCGCCCGTGCCGCTGCCGCGCCGGCCGACGCTGGAGCTGGCCCGCCTGCCATTCCGGGTGCTGCAGTCGATCAGGCAGGCCGGTGCCGTGCTGCGGGAGCGCAAGGCCGACGTCCTCGTCGGCTTCGGCGGCTATGTCGCACTGCCGGCGTACCTGGCGGCCAGGCGGGCCGGGGTGCCGATTGTCGTACACGAGGCCAACGCCCGGCCGGGGCTGGCGAACCGGGTCGGTGCCCGGCTGACGTCCCACGTCGCCGTGGCGACGCCCACGACGCCGCTGCGCGGCGCCGAATACATCGGCATGCCGCTGCGGCGAACCATCGCGACGCTCGACCGAGCCGCGCTGCGCGATCAGGCGCGCGTGTTCTTCGGGCTGGAACCCGACCGGCCGACGGTTCTGGTGTTCGGCGGCAGCCAGGGGGCGCAGCGGATCAACGAGGCGCTTTCGGGGGCCGCGCCGGAGATCGTGGCCGCGGGTGTGCAGGTTCTGCACGCCGTAGGGAGCGGCAACCAGGGTGCGGTGGTGCCTCCCGAGGGTCCGGTTCCTTACGTCGTCGTACCGTACCTGGACCGCATGGATCTCGCGTACGCCGCGGCCGACCTGGCTGTCTGCCGGGCCGGCATGATGACCTGCGCCGAACTGACCGCGGTGGGCCTGCCGGCGATCTACGTGCCGCTGCCGCACGGCAACGGTGAGCAACGGCTCAATGCTGCACCCATCGTGCAGGCCGGCGGCGGGTTGATCGTCGACAACGCGGGGTGCACGCCCGAATGGATTCGTGACCACTTACCCTCCCTGGTGGCCGATTCCGAGCGGCTCGCCCTGATGGCCAAGGCGGCCGCCGGGTTCGGCCGCCGTGACGCCGACGAGCGCCTGGTCGAGCTGATCCGCCGGGCTGCGTCCAGCGATGGAGGTACTGCGTGATCGTCCCACCACCGGACCGGGTGCTGGTCGCGGCCGAGCTGGGCCGCGTCCATTTCGTGGGTATCGGCGGCGCGGGCATGAGCGGCATCGCGCGGATCCTGCTCGCGCGCGGGATCCCGGTGTCGGGGAGTGACGCGAAGGAGTCCAGCGCGCTGGCCAGCCTCCGCGCGCTCGGAGCCGAGATCAACGTCGGGCACGAGGCGCCGTACGTCAAGGGCGCCGACACGGTCGTGGTGTCGACGGCGATCCGTGAGGACAACCCCGAGGTCGTCGAGGCCCGCCGGCTCGGGCTGCGGGTCCTGCCGAGAGCCGCCGCGCTGGCGTCGGTCATGGCCGGCCGCCGGGCGATCGCCGTCGCGGGCACCCACGGCAAAACCACGACGACGTCAATGCTCACCGTGGCGTTGCAGCACTGCGGGGCGGACCCGTCATTCGCGATCGGCGGCCACCTCAACGAGTCCGGTGCCAACGCACACAACGGCTCGGGAGAGTTCTTCGTCGCCGAGGCGGACGAAAGCGATGGCTCGTTCCTGGCGTACCAGCCGGAAGTTGCGATCGTGACCAATGTCGAAGCCGACCACCTCGACAACTACGGTACGTCGGACAAGTACGTCGCCGCGTTCGACGATTTCCTCGAGCGGGTCTCTGGTTTCGTCGTGGTGTGTGCCGACGACCCTGGCTCACGTGCCCTCGGCGAGCGGGCTCGCGGGCACGGAATCGACGTCCGGACCTACGGCGAGTCGACTGACGCCGATCTCCGCCTGGACGCGGTCGACCTGAGCACGTCCGGGGTGTCCTTCGAGGTCATCGAGCGCGGTCACCGGCATGCTCGGGTGAATCTGCGGGTACCCGGCCGGCACAACGCGTTGAACGCGGCCGCGGCGATGACGGCGGCACTCGGGCTCGGCTTTCCCAGTGATGACGTCAGGGACGGGCTGGCGGGCTTCACCGGCACTCGCCGGCGATTCGAGCTGAGAGGTTACGCCGGGGGAGTGTGGGTGTACGACGACTATGCCCACCACCCCACCGAGGTGACGGCGGTGCTCAGCGCGGCTCGCCCGCTGGCCGGTGCCGGCCGGATCGTCGCGGTGTTCCAACCCCACCTGTTCAGCCGGACCCGGATCTTCGCCGAGGAGTTCGGCAAGGCACTCGGCGCGGCGGACGAGGTGATCGTCATGGACGTCTACGCGGCTCGGGAGGACCCCGAGCCCGGGGTCACCGGTGCGCTAGTGGCCGCGGCCGTGGATCTGCCGCCGCAGCACGTCGTCTTCGAACCGTCCTGGTCCGCCGTGCCGGCGCGGGTCGCCGAGCGGATCAGGCCAGGTGACATCGTGATCACCTTCGGTGCCGGCGATGTGACCCTGCTCGGTCCGGAGATCTTGGAGCTACTCGACCGCGAGCCGGTCGGCGGGTAGCCGTGAGCAACCGTCCGCCGGGGGCCCGGCAGGGCCGGGGATCGCGGCTGCCGGCCGGGTCGCGAAAGCCGGCAAACCCGCGGACCCGGGTTCGATCCAGGGCCGCAAGCGCACCGGCGGCGCCCCAGCGGACCGCAGCCGGGCGCCCGCGGCCGGCCAAGGTGGCCGAGCGGCGGGTCGCGCGGTCGAGGCGCCGGATCCTGCGTCGGGTGCTGGCCGCATTCGCGGGAGTCGTCGCCCTCGGCGCGGCGGGCGCCCTGGTCTGGCTGATCGGCTGGTCCGACGTGCTCGCACTTGAAGAGGTTCATGTGACCGGAGCCGGCGCCTCGGTGGAAACGGACGTGTTGGCGGCAGCCGCCCCGCCGATGGGCGAGCCGCTGGTCCGGATCGATACCGCCGCGATGGCCGACGCGGTGCGCGGGTTGCCCGAGGTCGCAGACGTGTCGGTGACCCGATCGTGGCCGCGGGCACTCACGATCTCGGTCGAGCCGCGAAGTCCAGCTGCGGTCGTCTCCGACGGTTCGTCGTGGTGGCAGGTCGACAGCGAGGGCGTGCTGTTCGGCAACGGCACGGAGCAGCCTGCCGGCTTGCCGGTGCTGGCGGCTCCTACCGGCGACACCGTGGATGAGGTGGCCGCCCGTGCCGCAGGTGTCGCCGTGCTGACGGGCCTGCCGGGCGAGCTCGCCGAACTGGTGGTCACTGTGACCGCTGAGACCGAGGCATCGGTCGAGCTGACCCTCGACGGCGGCGCGACGGTCAGGTGGGGGACAGCCGACCAGATGGAGAACAAGAGCGACGTGCTGCTGGCGCTGCTTGCGCAGGAGGCCACGCACTACGACGTGTCTGCCCCGGCCAAGCCAGCGATCCGCCCCTGACCGCGCATGTAATACCCAGACTTCCGTCATCGAGGTAGGGAACGTCGGCGTGTCGGCACAACGACGCAGCCGGAGCACCCTAGCGTTCTGAGTAGCGCTCAGGTTGACATAACTATAAACCTCAACTTGAGGGTGAGGGTTACCGAAGAACTGTAAGGCCGGCCGCCAGGTGCGGGCCGGGGCAAGTGGAACTCGAGCGAGAGGCGAAGCGACGTGACTGCTCCGCAGAACTACCTCGCGGTGATCAAGGTCGTCGGCATTGGCGGCGGCGGTGTGAACGCCGTGAACCGCATGATCGAGGTCGGCCTCAAGGGCGTCGAGTTCATCGCGATAAATACCGACGCGCAGGCGCTGCTGATGAGCGACGCCGACGTCAAGCTCGACGTGGGGCGGGATTTGACCCGCGGCCTCGGCGCGGGCGCGAACCCCGACGTCGGGCGCAAGGCGGCCGAAGACCATGCCGAGGAGATCGAGGAGGTCATCAAGGGTGCCGACATGGTCTTCGTCACGGCCGGGGAGGGTGGCGGCACCGGCACGGGAGGGGCGCCGGTGGTGGCGCGCATCGCGCGCTCGCTCGGCGCCTTGACCATCGGTGTCGTCACCCGGCCGTTCATGTTCGAGGGTCGCCGCCGCGCGTTGCAGGCCGAGGCGGGAATCGAAGAGCTGCGCGAAGAGGTCGACACCCTCATCGTGATCCCGAACGACCGGCTGTTGTCGATCAGCGACCGGCAGGTGAGCGTCCTCGACGCGTTCAAGAGCGCGGACCAGGTGCTGTTGTCCGGTGTCCAGGGCATTACGGACCTGATCACTACACCGGGCCTGATCAACCTCGACTTCGCCGATGTCAAGTCGGTGATGAGCAACGCCGGATCCGCGCTCATGGGCATCGGTTCGGCCCGTGGTGAGGACCGGTCGATCGCCGCTGCCGAGATGGCGATCTCGAGCCCGTTGCTCGAGGCCAGCATCGACGGCGCGCACGGCGTTCTGCTTTCGGTGTCCGGTGGCTCCGACCTCGGGCTGTTCGAGATCAACGAGGCCGCCAACCTGGTCGCCCAGGCGGCGCACGACGAGGCGAACATCATCTTCGGTGCCGTGATCGACGATGCGCTCGGCGACGAGGTTCGGGTCACGGTGATCGCAGCCGGGTTCGACGGCGGCATGCCCAAGCGCCGCGACGCCCGCGCCTTCCCCCGTCCAGAGCCGGTTCCTGCTCGCTCCGAGGCCGGTACAGGCGGCGCTGCGAACCGTCAGATCGGCGGCGACGACGCCGATGACCGCAACGACTCGGCGGACGTTCAGACGCCACGGTCGACTGGAACCGTCGGAAACGTCGGCAACGGCAGCGGCGGCATCGCCGAGCCGGCGCGCGAGCCACGGCGGATGGTGCCTCCGTCGAACGACGATCTGGACGTGCCAGACTTCCTCAAGTGACCGTTCAGCTCCGGTTCGAGGAATCACTCGGTGGCGTCCGGTTCGCCTTCACCGACCGGTTCGGGGGCGTGAGCCGAGCCCCGTACGCCGAGCTCAACCTCGGCGGTCACGTCGGAGACACCGACGACGTCGTCATCGAGAATCGCCGGCTACTGGCGGACCGGATCGGGCTACCGGTCGATCGCGTCCTCTACATGAATCAGGTTCATGGCCCTGAGGTCGCCGTCGCGAATGGGCCGTGGGACGGTGCGGCACCGCATGCTGATGCACTCGTGACGCGAGAACGTGACCTCGCGCTCGCCGTGCTTGTGGCCGACTGCGTGCCGCTCGTGCTGGCCGATCGGGGCGCCGGCGTGATCGCCGTCGCGCATGCCGGCCGGCCAGGCCTGGTTGCGGGGATCGTCCCCGCCGTGGTCAAGGCAATGAAGGAACGTGGGGCGAGGGCCATCGCCGCGCGCGTCGGTCCGTCGGTTTGCGGGGGCTGTTACGAAGTGCCGGAGACGATGCGAACCGAGGTCGCCGCTGCGCTTCCCGAGGCGTTCGCGACGACGCGGCAGGGTACACCGTCGGTCGACGTCGCGGCCGGCGTCGAGGCGCAGCTTCGATCCGCCGGTGTTGCCTACGAGCGGGTGGCGGGTTGCACCATCGAGGATCACGGGCTCTTCTCATTTCGGCGCGACGGAAAGACCGGCCGTTTCGCGGGAGTGGCGTGGCTGCCGAGTTGACCCGACGCGACGAGGTGGCCGCGGGTCTGCAGAGCGTGCTCGCACGCATCGACCGCGCCTGTTCGGCCGCCGGCCGTGACGCGTCCGAGATCACACTCGTCGTCGTGACCAAGACCTTCCCGGCCACGGATGTGAGGCTGCTGGCAGAGCTGGGCGTCACCGATGTGGGCGAGAGCCGCCACCAGGAGGCCGAACCGAAGGCGGCCGAATGCGCAGGCCTGCCGGTTCGGTGGCATTTCGTCGGTCAACTGCAGACGAACAAGGCTGCGGCGGTCGCGGGCTACTCGTCGGTGGTGCACTCGGTCGACCGGGTGCGGCTGGTGGACGCCCTTTCCCGGGGCGCCGCGGCGGCCGGGCGACCCGTGGAATGTTTCGTCCAGGTGGCTCTGGACGAGGTGCCCGGAAGGGGTGGGGCAAGCGGTCAGCAGATCCTCGAGGTGGCCGACCGGATCGCCGAGGCCGACTCCCTACGGTTGGCCGGGGTCATGGCGGTGGCGCCGTTGGGGGTGGATCCGCACGACGCCTTCGCCCGCCTTGAAGGGCTCGTAGAACTGGTGCAAAATAGACATCCGACCGCATTGTCGATCTCT
>DATHUM010000236.1:0-10199 GCA_035462225.1 Jiangellaceae bacterium
AATGGATGCGGTCAAGGTCGCCAGGCGGTGGCGCGACGATGCGCCCGAGCGAGGGACGAGTGAGGGGCCTAGTGCGACCAGCGGGTGGAGCGACGAGGCGCCCGAGTGAGCACTACCGACCCGGACCTGCTGGCGGCGAACGCTGCGTTCTACGAGGCCCTAGAACAAGCCGACCTGGATGCTCTGACGGCCCTGTGGGTGGACGGCGACGAGGCGGTCTGCGTCCACCCGGGCCTGCCACCGATCCACGGCGCCAAGGCGGTCATGAGGTCCTGGGCTGCGATTCTTGCCAGCACGCCGTACCTGCAGTTCGTCCTGACCGACACCCAGGCCCGCCGGTTCGGTGACGTCGGGGTGGTCAGTTGCACGGAGAACCTGCTGTCGGCTCCCGAAGGGATGCCCGAGACGATGTTCGCAGGCGGGCGGGCCGTGGCCACCAATGTGTTCTGCTACCTCGACGGCAGATGGCGGATGTGGGTCCACCATGCGTCCGCGGTGGAAGATCCCGATCGCTGAGTGGTCGACCTCACCAGACCGGTGGCGCGATCCGCCCCTGAGGGAGGTTAGGGTCGTGATGTGACTGACCGCATCGCGCTGCGCGGGCTCTGTGCCCGGGGTCGGCATGGCTGGCTCCCCGA
The DNA here is from genome assembly GCA_035462225.1 of Jiangellaceae bacterium. Taxonomy (GTDB): domain Bacteria; phylum Actinomycetota; class Actinomycetes; order Jiangellales; family Jiangellaceae; genus JASLBX01. The sequence continues at coordinate 639 of DATHUM010000236.1, forward strand.
GGAGCATGAAGCCGGCCAGGAGTTCCTCGCGGACGTCGTGCTAGGCGTCGACACGCGCGCCGCGGCTGCCAGTGACGATCTCGCCGACACTGTCGACTACGGCGACCTTGCCGAGCGAGTCGTCGGTGTTATCGCGGGGGAGCCGGTCAAGCTGGTCGAGACGCTCGCCCAGCGTATTGCCGACGTATGCCTGACGTTCGCCCACGTCCAGGACGTCGAGGTGACCGTGCACAAGCCGGAGGCGCCGATTCGGGTGCCGTTCGGTGACGTGACCGTGACGATTCGAAGGGCCCGCATGTGACCAACTTCCCGAACCCCGCTGTCGTTGACGCTGACACCTTGACAGGAGACCTTCGACCACTCCGCCGTGCCGCACTCGCCGTCGGGAGCAATCTCGGCGATCGGCTGGAGTATCTGCAGGCCGCAGTTGATGCGCTGACCGACTCCTCCGAGATCATTCCCGTCGCGGTCTCGTCCGTCTACGAGACCGAGCCGGTCGGCGGCCCGGCGGAACAGCCGCCGTTCCTCAACGCGGTGCTGGTGGTCGACACGACCCTCTCGCCGCGCTCGCTCATGGAGCGTTGCCAGGCCGCTGAGGATGCGTTCGGGCGGACCCGCGAAGTGCCGAAGGGCCCGCGGACGCTCGACGTGGACGTGCTGGCGGTGGGAGACAAGACCGTCGAGGACGAAGACCTGCAGGTGCCACACCCCCGGCTCGCCGAGCGGGCGTTCGTCCTCGTGCCGTGGGCAGAGGTCGATCCGGAGTTCTCGGTCCCAGGATTCGGGCGGGTAGGCGACCTGAGCGATGCCGTTTCCAAGTCGGGAGTCAGGCGGCTGGACGACGTCGAGCTCGAGTTGCCAGCCTGAGACGCGTGGGCGCCACAAAGATCAGTAACCTGCTGTGGGTCGGGCTGGCCGGCATTCCCGCAGGGTGGCTGTTCGGCCGGCTGGTCAAGGCGGCTACCGGTGCCTTGCCGTCGGTGCCATGGGTGCTGGCGATCGTGCTCTTGGTGATGGCGGTCCTGCTGCTGCTCGGAGCGCGCGTCGCGCGTGGCTGGATCATCGACCGGCGGTACGACGGCCGCGTCGATGCGTTGGTGGTGGCGCGTCTGCTCGCGCTCGGCAAGGCCGGTTCGGTGTTCGGCGTGATCGTTGCCGGTGTCTATGCGGGAATCGGCGGAGTCGTGCTCAACCAGCTGAGTGGCACAGTCGCCCGCGACCGTGCGCTGCTGGCGGGCGCGGTGGCTCTGGGTGGCGTGGCGGTGGCCGTGGCGGGCTACCGGTTGGAACTTGCCTGCCGGGTTCCGCCAGACGAGCCCGACGAGGGCGATCAGCCCGATCTGCGCTGATCGGTGTGGCGTATCACCACATGAGTTGAGGCCCCGTCGGCGTGTGACGACCGGCATCGACGCGGGGCACCGGTACCGTTCTTGGCCATGAGAAGCGTGCGCCGTCGAAACCGTCTCGGCTCGGTTCGCCTGGTGGCCAAGCTCGCGCCCGTGCTGGCGTTCGCGGCGGTCGCGGTGGCCTTCCTGCTGGACGGCCGATGGTCTCTGGTCGCGGCCGTCGCCGGGGCGGTGTCGACGACGGTCGTCTCTGTCCTTGTGTTCCGGGTCGACCGGCGGCGGCGGGCCGATGTGGCGGCGGCCCGCGCTCGAATCGCGGCCGGCTACGCGGCTGAGCATGCGCGCTATGCGGGTGAGCATCGGGCTTTCACCGAACACCTCGTCGCACTGCTCGACGCAGCGTCCAGCCGGATCGGACTGCTGCGGCACAAGGTCGATTGGCTGGAAAGTGAGTTGGCGTCGGTCAAGTTCAGCCAGGACCACGCCACCGGCAAGCCGGGCACCGACCTCGTGCGGCTGTCGGACAACGCGGAGTGGACCGAGATATGGCCCGATCTCGCGGACGCTCCGACCGTGGTCGATCTGATCGCGTGGGACGCTCGCGGCGATGACGACGAAGACTTGCTGACACCGCGCGACAACCGCGACGACGACGAGCACGAGGAGCGCCGCACCGCCTGACCTGCGTTGATCATGATCGGTGACCCGACACCCGGAAGGCGCTTTGGCCCGTATCGACGCGAGTAGGTCAGGCGTCCTGCACGGTTTCGAGTTCGATGTCGCTGGCGTCGACCTGCTGGGCGTCCGCTTCGACAGACCGCCGCAGAGCCGCGTGGAGCGTCGACGGGGTGAGCACGCCGACGTAGTGCGACCGCTTGTCGAGCACGGCGATCCACCCGGCATTCCACTGCAGCATCTCGCCGAAGGCCACCTTGAGCGAGTCTTCCAGCTCTACCCAGGCTTCCATTCGCCTGGCGTGATCGCGTACGGTGCCGCCACCTTTGGTCATATCGCGGCCGATCCAGCCGGCCAGCCCGCCTTCGGCGTCGAGCACTACGGCCCACCGTGAGGTGCCCATCGCCGCATCGGCCGAGCGCAGATCGTCCTCCAGGTGGACCACGGGCGGGTGTTCGAGGTCGTCCTCCGTGACCGGGGTGACCGACAACCGCTTGAGCCCGCGGTCGGCTCCGACGAACTCGGCCACGAAGTCAGTCGCCGGCGTGCCGAGGATGGCCGCGGGTGTGTCGAACTGCTCGAGATGGCCACTCTGGGCGAACACCGCGGTCCGGTCGCCCAGCCGCACCGCTTCCTCGATGTCGTGCGTGACGAACAGGATCGTCTTGCGTACCTCGTCCTGGAGCCGCAGGAACTCGTCCTGGAGCTGGGCCCGGACGACGGGATCGACGGCGCTGAACGGCTCGTCCATTAGCAGCACGGGAGGGTCGGCGGCGAGGGCGCGGGCCACCCCGACTCGCTGCCGCTGCCCGCCGGAGAGCTCGTGCGGGTAACGAGGTCCGTGGATGGCCGGGTCGAGCCCGACGAGATTCATCAGCTCGACCGCTCGCTCCCTGCGGCGCGACGTGGACCAGCCGAGCAGCTCGGGAACCGTAGCTATGTTCTGCTCGATGGTGCGGTGCGGGAAGAGCCCGACGTTCTGGATGACGTAGCCGATACCTCGGCGCAGCTCGACGGGGTCGGCGTCGGTGACGTCGCGCCCGTCAATGAAGATGCGTCCAGATGTCGGCTCGATAAGGCGGTTCACCATCTTCATCGTCGTGGTCTTGCCGCATCCGGACGGGCCGACGAGAGTGACGAGTTCGCCGCGGCGAACGTCGAGTGATAACTCGCGGACCGCCACGGTTCCGTCTGGATACCGCTTCGAGACTCGATCCAGACGGATCATCGCGTCTCCTGTAACGTCCTGGGAATGGCTGTCGGCGCCGGCGCTCATGCGATCACAGTCTCGCAGGACTGTTTGACGCGCAACGACTGGATCTGCTTCGACTACGTCCGGACGAGGTCAGACCAGATCCTGGAGGCGTTGCAGGAGCACGTCTACATCACCGCGGTCTCGCTCGTGTTCGGATTCGCGGTGGCCTTCGGGCTGGCGTTGCTGGCCCGGCGCCGTCCCAGGTTGCGCGGATTGGTGCTCGGCGTGTCGACGGGGTTGTACACCATCCCGTCATTGGCGCTCTTCCCGTTGCTGCTCATCCCCGGTCTGGCACTGTGGGGCGGGTTGTCGTCCACGACCGTGATCATCGGCCTGGTGCTCTACTCGCTGACCATCCTCACCCGCGGCATCCTGGCCGGTCTCGACGGTGTGTCGCCCGACGTCAAGGAGTCGGCTCTCGGGATGGGATACGGCCGCCGGCGCCTGCTCTGGCAGGTCGAGCTGCCGATGGCGTTGCCGACGGTATTCGCGGCGTTGCGGGTGGCCGCGGTCTCGACCGTTGCACTGACCACGGTAGGGGTCATCGTCGGACACGGCGGGCTGGGCAACCTGATCTTCCAAGGGTTCCAGAGCAATTTCAATGCCCAGGTGCTGACGGCATCCGTGCTCTGCGTGGTGCTCGCCGTCATCGCCGACCTGCTGCTGGTGGGCGTCGAGCGGCTGATGACGCCGTGGCGGAGGGTTGCGGCGTAGATGGACCTGCTGTTCGACGCGTTTGGCTGGTTGGCCGACGGAGCCAACTGGCAGGGCTCGGCCGGCGTGCCGGCCCGGCTCTTCGAGCACTTGTGGCTTACTGCGATCTCGATGGCGATTGCCTGCGCGGTGGCGCTGCCGGTGGGGTTGTGGCTTGGACACCTCGGCCGGGGTGGCACGCTGGCAATCAACATCAGCAACGTGGGCCGTGCGGTGCCCACGCTGGCGATCCTGGTGCTGCTCGTTCTCAGCCCGGTCGGACTGTCGATCTGGGCGACGATCCTCGCGCTGGTGGCCTTCGCCGTGCCACCGGTTCTGACCAACACCTACGTCGGGATGCGCGAGGTCGATCGGGACGCTGTCGAGGCGGCCCGCGGAATGGGCATGAGCGGCCTGCAACTGTTACGAAGGGTCGAGGCACCGCTGGCCGTCCCGCTGATCATGAACGGCGTCCGGTTGGCGACCGTCCAGGTCGTCGCGACGGCTACCATCGCCGCCCTTGTCGCCGGGCCGGGATTGGGCCGGATCATCACGGCTGGATTCGGGCGCCGCGATTACCCGCAGATGGTGGCCGGCGCCATCCTCGTCGCAGTGTTGGCGCTACTGATCGAGGTCCTGATGGAGTTGCTCCAGCGCCGCGTCGACCCGCTGCGGGCGGCACGGTCCACCGGTGCCCAGCCCGCAGCGGAAGTGCTACCCGTAATTCAAGCGTGATCGCAGATCGGGAAGGCATTGTCGGTGCCGGGTAGTTAACTACGGTGGATGCGGGCGGCACGCTGTGGCGCCCGCCGGACACGCGTGGCGGCAACCGGTCGCCACGGGACACAGAAGGCGGACGCTAGAAGGGCGGTTTCGCAAGTCATGTACAGACGACGGACCCTCGCCATCACAGGCGCGGCGATCGGATTGGCATTGGCCCTGACGGCCTGTGGCGACGATGACGGCGGTGGCGACGACGCTCCGACGGGAGGCGGCGAGGGCACCACCGATGGTGGCTCGCTCACCGTGGGTGGAGCCAACTTCACCGAGATGAACATCATGCAGGAGATGTACCGGCTCCTGCTGGAAGATGCCGGTTACACCGTCGACATCCAGACGGCCGACAACCGCGAGATCTACGCGCAGGCGCTCGAGGCCGGCGAGATCGACGTGGTTCCCGAGTACGCAGCGACCATGGCCGAGTACCTCAACTCGGTGGTCAACGGGCCGGATGCGCCCAGCGAGTCGCCAATCGCGACCAGCGACGCCGAGGAGACGGTCGAGGCGATGCGTCCGCTAGCCGAGGAACGCGGGCTGCTCGTGCTCGAGCCGGCCCAGGCGGCAGATCAGAACGGCTTTGCCGTCACGCAGGAGTTCGCTGACGCCAACGGCGTTGCGACGCTCTCTGACCTGGGCGCCCTCGGCCAGCCGATCGTGCTCGCGGCGGTCGAGGAATGCCCCGAGCGACCGTTCTGCCAGCCCGGCCTGGAGCAGACCTACGGATTGGACATCACCGAAGTGCTGCCGCTGGGCTTCAGCAGCCCGCAGACCAAGGAGGCCGTCGCCAACGGCGATGCTGACCTGGGGCTCGTCGCCACGACCGACGGGACGCTTGCCGACCTGGGGCTCGTCCTGCTCGAGGACGACCAAGCCTTGCAGCAGGCCGACAATCTGGTACCGGTGGTGAACGCCGAGTCGGCCGGCGACGAGGCGGTCGCCGATGCGCTCGACCAGCTGGCCGACGTGCTGACCACGGAGGACCTCGCGGAGCTCAATGCGCGCGTGGACCGCGACCGGGAGTTGGCCGAGGACGTGGCCCGCGATTATCTGGAAGAGCAGGGCTTGATCTGAGCGAGTCCGCTCGCGGTGCCCTGGCGGCGCCTTTCGACGTGGTCGACTGGCGCCGCCGGGTATACGCGATCTACGCCGAGGTACGGGCGAACCAGGACCCATCCAGCGCCCACCAGCACTGGCGAGAGGCTCGTGACGTGCTGTTCGCCGAGCACCCGGCGTCCCCGATTCCAGCCGACGCGCGAGCCGAATTCGACGGGCTCGACTACGCGGCCTACGATCCCGCGCTGCGGTTCACCCTTGCCGTGGACACAGACGTACCACCGCAGCGGTGGGAGGTCGCCACGGCAACCGACGGCCTAGTGCCGTTCGAACTGGCGGGTGTGCTCCACGTGCCCGGGGTGGGTGACCTGGCGGTGTGGTGGCTCGACTCGTACGGCGGCGGGCTCTTCGTGCCGATCAAGGACGCCTCCGGCTCGCGGGCAACGTACGGTGGTGGCCGCTATCTGATCGACACGGTCAAGGGCGCCGATCTCGGCGGTGACGTGCTCGGCGGCGAGTTGGTCGTCGACCTCAACTTCGCCTACAACCCGTCTTGCGCATACGACCCGGCCTGGTCCTGCCCGCTTGCGCCGCCGGCGAACACGGTACCCGTCGAGGTCAACGCGGGTGAGCTGGTCCGTCCTAGCCCGTGATCACGAAGAGTCTGTAGCGCGATCCGGTCGCCAAGTCTTCGTGATCAAGGGCGGTCCCCGTCGCTACTTGTCGATGTCGCCGACCACGAAGAACGTCGAGCCCAGGATGGCGACCATGTCGGCGATCAGGCAGCCGCGCAGCAGTTCCGGAAGCATGGCGATGTTGTTGAACGAGGCTGACCGGAGCTTGAGCCGCCACGGTGTCTTCTCGCCGCGCGAAACGAGGTAGTAGCCATTGAGCCCGAGCGGGTTCTCGGTCCAGGCGTACGTGTGGCCCTCCGGGACTTTGAGTACCTTGGGCAGTTTGATGTTGATTGGTCCGCGGGGCAGCGAACGCATCTGATCGATGCACCGGTCGGCCAGTTCGAGCGACACAGAGACCTGTTCGGCGAGCACCTCGAACCGGGCGTAGCAGTCGCCGTCCGGCCGGGTCACCACCCGCCCCGGCCCGCCGTCGCGGAACAGCTCACCGTAGGCCAGGTACGGTTCGTCTCGGCGCAGATCGACGTCCACGCCAGAGGCGCGGGCGATCGGGCCGGACACGCCGTAGGCGTGGATCGTCTCGGCGTCGAGCGTCCCCACACCCCGGGTGCGAGCGATGAAGATCTCGTTACCGAGGATCATGTCGCGCATCGCCGGTAGCCGCCGGCGCACCCCGGCTACGGCGTCGGCGGCCCGGTCGAGCCAACCGGCCGGCAGGTCCTCCTTCAGTCCACCGACTCGGTTGAACATGTAGTGCATCCGGCCACCCGATATCTCCTCCATGACCTGCTGCAGGGTTTCCCGCTCGCGGAACGCATAGAAGATCGGTGTGATCGCACCCACTTCGAGGGGATACGAGCCGAGGAACATCAAGTGGTTCAGCACCCGGTTGAGTTCGGCGAGCAGGGTGCGGGCCCACACCGCCCGGACGGGGACGTCCATGCCGAGCATGCGCTCGGCCGCGATAACCACGCCGAGTTCATTGGCGAACGCTGAGAGCCAGTCGTGCCGGTTTGCCAGCACGATGATCTGCCGGTAGTCGCGAACCTCGAAAAGCTTCTCGGCCCCCCGATGCATGTATCCGATGATCGGCTCGCACTCGAGGATGCGCTCGCCGTCCAGGGTGAGCTTGAGTCGCAGGACGCCATGCGTCGCCGGGTGCTGCGGCCCGATGTTGAGGACCATGTCGGTAGTAGCGAGCTCGCCGGCTCCCGACCCGATGCCCACGGTAGTCTCGGTCGTCACAGTGCCGAGTCTGCCATCCCGAACGCCGGCGATGAAGATCATTTGCCATCCGCTCACACCATGGTGTCGGGGCGTCGCGGAACCCCGGGCCGCAACGCGTACCCTCCGGAGTGTGGATCAGGTGTTCGCTCCGCCAGGTGAAGCTTGGCAGCCGGTGTCCAAGGCGCTCGTCACGTTGCGCCGTGCGGTGCTGATGTTCTGGCTGGCCGTATTCGCCATCGCAGCACTGGTCGCCGGCCTGTTGCTCGTCTGGTGGCTGGCGGTGGTCGGGCTGGCTATCGCGCTCGTCGTCCTGATCTGGGGATTGTGGCTCATCCCGCGCAACTGGCGTGCGTGGGGTTATGCCGAACGCGACGACGATCTACTTGTCAAACACGGCGTGTTGTTCCGGAAGCTGAGCGTCGTTCCCTACGGCCGGATGCAGTTCGTTGACGTCAACTCTGGACCGCTCGAACGGAGGGTGGGTATCGCCACGGTCCAACTGCACACGGCTTCGCCTGCCACGGACGCCCGCATCCCGGGTCTGCCGCCCGACGAGGCCGCCCGGCTTCGGGACCGGCTGGCCGCGCTCGGCGAAGCCCGCGCCGCGGGGCTCTGAGCCACGGTGGCATGGCCACGGTCGGCCCGCGAGCTACGCTCAGCGTCGTGAACGGCGAGGAACGTCCCGGCGAGGAGCCTCCCGGCGAGGCGCTTCCAGGCGAGCAGCGTCGCGATGCGCAGCGGCAAGTCAAGCGAAGTAGCGGAGCGGCGGATCCCACACCCGCCCACTTTCGCCGGCTTCACCCGTTGACTCCGTTGCTTCGGGGCTGGGCATGGCTGGCCGCGGCCATAGTCTTCGGCGGCCAGAACGCCGTCGTCTCGGGTGATCCACGCCGGTTCGCCGTCATCATCCCCGTCGTGGCCGTCATGGGGTTCGGCTTCGGCTTCGCCTCCTGGTGGTTCACTCGGTATGGGTTCGACGGCGACGATCTGCGCATCGACTCGGGAGTCCTGCAGCGGCGGTCCCGACGGGTGCGGATGGACCGGCTCCAGGCTGTCGACATCGTCCGTCCCCTTGCCGGCCGGCTGCTCGGGGTGTCCGAACTACGGATGGAGGTGGCCGGCGGCGGTGAGTCCGAGGCGCCGCTGGCCTATCTCTCCGTCGACGATGCCGTCCGGCTACGGGCCGAGTTGCTCGCCCGCAGTGCCGGCATCTCAGCCGACACGCCCGAGGCGCCGGAAAGACAGGTGCACGAGGTCCAACTCGACCGGCTGATCGGTTCGACCGTCCTGTCTGGCGCGTTCATGTTCGGCGTTGCCGTCTTCGTGGCGATCGCAATCGTCGTGGCGACCGGATCGGGCCAGGTCGTGATCGCCGGCATGTCTGGCTTCATTCCGGGCTTGTTCGCGGTCGGTGCCGCGTTGTGGTACCAGTTGGGCCGCAACTTCGGCTTCACGCTGGCCGAGTCGCCCGATGGCTTTCGGATCCGCAAGGGCCTGCTCGACACCCGGTCGCAGACCGTCCCGCCCGGCCGGATCCAGGGTGTGGCGCTGCGCCAGCCCTTTCTCTGGCGGACCAAGGGCTGGGTGAAGGTGGACGTCGACGTCGCAGGTTACGCGGGTAGCTCGTCCTCTCCGCAGACCTCCACGCTGCTGCCGGTGGCGACGTACCAGGAGGCGATAAGTGTGCTTCGCCAGGTCCTTCCCGGCGCCGACCCCGCGAGCGTCCCGCTCGAGCGTGCACCACGTCGGGCAGCCTGGCTTCGGCCGATCGGCTGGTTCCGGCTGGCTTACGGCGCGGACGACCGGGTCGTCGTCGCCCGAGAAGGTGTGTTCTACCGGACTTTGATGATCGTCCCGCATGCCAAGACGCAGAGCGTGCGGCTCACGCAGGGACCGA
>DATHUM010000237.1:0-4775 GCA_035462225.1 Jiangellaceae bacterium
CATGGGCACGTCCGGGTACCTCCGCCCATTTATCGTCCAGAACCTCCCGGGACGCCCGTCGACGAACCCCGGGCGGCGGCCGATGCGGTAGTCGAAATCGCGGTCCGGCCGCGCCAGGTCGAAGCCGAGGTCGGCCGGCGATCCGTAATGCAGCAGGTCGAGCACCTCGGCCGGCGGTGTGCCGGCCGGCCCCTGCGCTCCGGCCGGACCGATGACGAGCTCCGCTGCGCCGACCGCGACGCGTGCGGCCGACCCGTCGGCGGGCACCGTGAACTCGACGTCCGCTCGGCCACCGGCAGCGACTACGACCGCGACATCGGTCACCGGAGCGGGTTCGTTGACGTCTCTTCCGTCGACGGCGACAACCCGGAACGGCGCGCCCGCCACCCACGCCCGCAGCACGCCGTTGTCGGTGTTGACGACCCGCACCCGCACTGATTCACCCGGGCCGGCGACGTACCGATGCTCGCCCGCCGCACCGTTCAGCGTCGCTGCGCTCCCGTACGTGTGGAAGGCCGCGACCACATCGTGGTCCGCCGCAATCCCGCCGGACGGCGCCACCACCAGGACGCCGAACAGCCCCCGGCGGACCTGCTCGTGGGACACCTGGTGGGAGTGGTACCAGTAGGTGCCGGCATCCTCCGCCACGAACCGGTAGGTGTGCGAGCCGCCTACCGGCACGGCGTCCTGGGTCACCCCGGCGACCCCGTCCTCGGCGTTCGGCACGTCGACACCGTGCCAGTGCAGCGTCGCGCCTTCGGGCACGGACTCGTTGGTCAGCGTGACCTGAATCAGATCACCCTGGGTCGCGTGGATCACCGGACCGGGTGTCGCGCCGTTGAGGGTGTACGCCGGTATGGACTCGTCCCCGGTGCCGGCCAGCTGCACCTGCTCGGTCCGCGCGACCAGCTGGACCGCCACGTCCGGCTCGCCGCCGCCCGGACCGGTCAGCTCCGCGACCGACACGTCGGCCGCACCGGGCGGCGGCCCGTCCCACCCGTGGTCGTCGTGGCCGGCATGCAACGCGTCGGCGGGCCCGCCGCCCAACTCCGCCCGGCCCATGCCCATCACCGAGTAGCTGGCCGGCGCCAGGCTCGACAGCCACATGACGGCGAGCGGGGCGAGTATCAGCAGCGTCGCGACCGCGCCGACGATCACCCTCGTGTTGCGTTTCACCGCCATGGCAGTTCCCGGGCTTTCAGAATCAGAGGATCGCTTCCTCGACCGCCGCCGCCGCGGGAACCGGTGCCTCGCGAGCGGCCGCCCGGGCCGCGGTGAGCGCCAGCCCGAGCACGGCGAACGCGTTGGCGCCGTGCAGCAATCCGATGGCGGGGGTGTCGAACGAGAAGAAGCCAAGGTTGATCTGGACGATCACGGCCAGCAGCACGAGCAGGGCCCACCGGATTCCCCGCGGGACCTTCGCGAAGAACGAGACGATGAGCAGGGCGAGGCTGAGGACGGGAATCACCAGAGTCCCGTTGATCGCATGCAGCATCGGACCGAAGTTCGGTGCGTCCGAACTCGGCGTGAAGACCGTTCCCCTGTCGACCTCGTTGATGAACCCGAAGGTTCCGAAGGCGATGGCGGACGCCTGCACGACCACGGCCAGTGCAATCAGGAGTCCAAGGACTCGGTACGTCTTTCTCATGATCTCCTCCCCTTGTTCTCAAGCCCGTTCACCTCGACGGTAGGGACGCCCGTTCGGCTGGGACAGGGTGCGAACCGGCGAGATTGTCCGGGTGCTACCACTAGGTCAGTACGAGCGCGACGCCGAGCGCCAGCAGGGCAGGCAGCGCCAGGTGCGGAAACGCGTCGCGGAACGCGAGCGCGAGCAGGGGCACCACAAACCCAGTGATGATCACGGCCCAGCCCAGCCAACCGGGCAAGAAGTCCGTGCGCAGCACTGCGACCCCGTAGGCGACCGCCGCGAGGTTGGCGGCCCCGACCCAGAACAGTTCGAGCACATAGCTCACTCGGGCCGTCGCCATGGCCCACGGCGGGGTCTCGCCGGTTGCCGCCCGTTGCCTGGCAGCCTCGCTCAGGCCGGCGCTCTGCTGCGTGATGGCCATCAACCAGGCCATGGCGGCCAGCACGAAACAGCCGAATCCCACCCAACCGACCACGTCGGACAGCACAAATGCCAGCCCCGCCAGCCCTCCTGTCGTGACGGCCACCGTCGCCAGCCACGGGAGGTACATGAGCCACCACGCGGCCTCGTTGCGGCCGATGTGCTCGAGCTTGGCGTCAAGCGGTAGCTCCCAGAAGGCTCGCAGGAACCGTCCGCGCCGGTAGCCCACCGCCTCGAACAAGCCCAACCCGATCGGGGCGAGCAGCAGCGCGCCCGATACCGCCGCGGCGCTCACCCGGGACTCCCGGACGATCGCGAATCGGCCATCGCCCCTACCGGGGTACGGGTCACCGGGTGCAGCCGGACCTTGCGTGCCCAGGCCACGGCCCCCACGCCGACCAGGGCCGCTGTGTAAGCGAGGGCGTGCAACACTGCCGTGACCGGTTCCGCGGTGCCGGACAAGCCTCCCGCACGGAGCAACAGCTCGCTCGCTCCCCACATCGGCAGCCACGCCTGTCCGACGATCATCATCTGCACTCCGGTGACACCGATGATCGCCAGCACGCCTTCCATCTCGTCTCTGACCAGAGCGGCTATGACGACGCCATGACCCACCGCAACGATGACGAGCAGGCCGATCGAGGCCACGAGCAGGCCGACGTCGACCTCGCGCATCAGCCAGATCAGTGCCGTGAACAGCGGCGTGATGATCGCGCCGAGCCCGAGCACGGTCCCCATGCGGCCGACCAGCAGATCCGTGCTGCGAAAGCCGGCGAGCAACAACCGCTGGTCCACCCGACGCGAGCCGAGGATCACGAACAAGGTCGCGGTGGCCACCGACCAGAGCGGCCCGATTCCCCCGGTAGTCAGGATCCAGGCCGAGTCCGCGGACGGCTCGCCGGGGTTCTGGGCCTGCAGCTCGGCAGTGGCCGGGTCCTGGGGTCCCAGCTCAGCCGCGAGATAGAGCGCGATCGGCAGCAGGATCAGTAGCGCCAGCGCTACTCGGCGCCGGCTCAGGTCGCGGGCGTGCATCATCGCCACCGCGGCGACGCGTCGAAGATTCACCGGAGAACACCTCGTTCCGCACCGTTGAGCGCCCAGGAGCCGCCGGTCCGCAACTCCAGTACGCGATCGACGCGGCGCAACTCGGCGAGCATGTGCGTGACCACGACGACTCCCGCCCCCGCCGCACGCCAGTCGGCGATGTGGTTCCAGAAGTTGTCGTACGTCCCACGGTCAAAGCCTTGATACGGCTCGTCGAGCAGGATCAGCGGCGCATCCGCGAGCAGCGCGAGCGCGAGATTGATCTTCTGCCTGGTGCCCATGGACAGCTCCCGTACAGACCCTGTCTCGTCGCTCGGGAAGCGCAGCCAGTTGAAAAGGGTCGCACCCCGGCCACGGGCAGCCGTCGCCGACAGGCCGAGCCCCGCGCCGACATAACGCAGATGCTCGTCCGCGGTCAGGTGATCTATCAGGCCCGGTTCCTGCGGGCAGTACGCGACCCGCTCGGAGCGGGCGACGGTGCCGCTCTCCGCCGCTAGCAGCCCGGCACAGATTCGCAGCAGCGTGGTCTTCCCAGCGCCGTTCTCGCCGACGACGGCCACGGCTTCGCCACGCCTGACGTCGAACGAGACGTCACTGAGCACCGCACGCCGGCGGAACGTCTTGGAGACGTTCTGGACGGACAGCACTACGGTCATTCCTTGCCCCCCACGTGGTCGTCTGGAGGCGGCGGCGCCGCCTCCACATGTCAACCGTCGCCGGGGAGCGTCCCGGGGATCAACCGCCTGGTGTCCCGCCCGATCCGGGAAGAGTTCCCGGCCGCCGACCAAGCCCGGCCTGCCGGGCCCGCTGCCCGGCCGCGGCGCGGTCCGGCACTTGCAGTTTGGTGAGGATCTCCGAGACGAGGTTGCGAACCGTCTTCAACGTGACGCCCAGCCGGTCGGCGATCGCCTGGTTCTTCAGCCCGCGTGCCAGCAGTTCGAGTACGTCACGCTGCCTCGGGGTGAGTTCCTGGAAGGGGTCGGGGCGGTCGAACCAGTCGGCCATCCGTGCAGCCAGCGCCGTTCCGAAGACCGCCTCACCCCGTGCCACCGCCTCGACGCCGAGCACGATCTCATCGGGATGGGCTCCCTTCAGCACGTAACCGAGGGCTCCCGCCCGCACAGCGTCGAAGACGACAGAGTCGTCGTCGTACATCGTCAGCACGAGGACGCGAGCCGACGACCGCGCCGCAAGCTCCCTGATCGTGGCGATCCCACCCGGGCCGGGCATGTTGAGGTCCAGGACGACGACGTCCGGGCGGAGCGTCAAGACGTTCGGCAAAACCTCGTCGCCGCTCGCCGCCCGGCCAACGACCTCGATACCAGGGGTGGCCGACAGCAATGCCTCGAGACCGGCGAGGAACACCGGATGATCGTCGGCGATCAGTACCTTGATCATGTTCCGCCCCCTTGCACCGGCAATTCGGCACGCACGGCGGTGCCTCCGCCCGGACCACGCTCCATCCGGCAGCTACCGCCTAGCTCCTCCGCCCGCTCACGCATCGCAGATACGCCGACACCGGCACGGAAGTCTGCCGGCAGGCCTGGCCCGTCGTCCACGACGGTAACCGTAAGCGTGCCATCCACGACGGACAGGTGCACGTCGCACTGCGCCGCGGCGGCGTGGCGGGAGACATTGATCATGGCCTCCGCAGCGATCCGGT
>DATHUM010000238.1:0-12993 GCA_035462225.1 Jiangellaceae bacterium
ACCTGCTGCGCGAGCGGACCACCGCCCGGCTTCGCGATCTTTACCTACAGCGAGGTGGCACCCACCAGGCGATCTGGGAACGCGACGCGTTCGTCGCCCGCGACCTCGAGCGACTCGAACGATTGTCGGCCGTCGAAGCGGGACTCTGCTTCGGGCGGCTCGACCTGACCGGCAACACCCGGCACTACATCGGCCGAATGGCGCTCGCCGATGACGATTACGAGCAACTGCTCATCGACTGGCGCGCCCCCGCCGCCGCGCCGTTCTACCGCGCGACTGCCGCGAACCCCGGCGACGTCACTCGGCGCCGCCACATCCAGACCAGCCGGCGCCGCGTCCTGTCGGTCGACGACGAGGTCTTCGGCTCGGATGGAGCGTACGGCGATGGGCAGGGCACTCTCTCCGGCGAGGCCGCGCTGCTCGCGTCGTTGCAGGCTCCGCGGACCGGGCGGATGCACGACATCGTCGCGACCATACAGGCCGAGCAGGACCGGATCATCCGCTCGGACCTGCGCGGGATCCTCGTGGTCCAGGGCGGGCCGGGCACCGGCAAGACGGTGGCGGCGCTGCATCGGGCGGCGTACCTGCTCTACACGCACCGCGACCGGCTCGCCGACCGGGGCGTGCTGGTCATCGGGCCCAATCCGACGTTCCTGCGCTACATCGAGCAGGTGCTGCCGTCCCTCGGCGAGACCGGAGTCGTGCTGACCACGCTCGGATCCATGTACCCAGACGTCGTGGCCACCGCCTCCGAACCCGGCGAGGACGTGGCCGCCAAGGGCGAGTTGCGCATGGTCGAGGTGCTCAAGCAGGCGGCCCGGGCCCGGCAGCGCGTTCCTCAGGACGGCTTCGAGGTGAACCTGGACGGGCGGACGCTATGGCTCTCCCCCGACACCTGCACGGCCGCGCGAACCAAGGCGCGCCGCTCTCGACGCCCGCACAACCTCGCGCGGGCGGTATTCGTCCGCGAGATGCTGAATGCGCTGGCCGAGCACTACGGCAGCCGGCTGGGCTACGGCCAGAGCCTGTCCGAGGAGGACATCGCGGGAATCCGGGCTGATTTGGCCGCCGAGTCCGCCGTTCAGAAGGCCCTGGACGAGATGTGGCCGACCCTGACGCCGGAGGAACTCGTTGCCGAGGTGCTGGACGACCCCGGCCGCCGCACGTGGACGGTGGCCGACGTGCCGCTGCTCGATGAGGCGGCCGAGCTGCTGGGGCCGTCGGACATCGGGCCGGACGCCGCTGCCCGACGGGCCGAGGCAGAGCGCCAAGCCGACATCGAGTATGCCCGCGAACTGCTTCAGAACCTCGACCTGAACATGCCCATCGACCCTGCGCTGGTGGCCGAGCGCTATCGCGGACCGGCCCAGCGCGCGTCCACCGCCGAGCGGGCTGTTGCCGACCGCTCGTGGGCCTTCGGCCACGTGATTGTTGACGAGGCCCAGGAGCTTTCGCCGATGGCCTGGCGGATGGTGATGCGCCGGTGCCCTGCCAAGTCGATGACGCTGGTCGGCGACCTGGCGCAGGCCGGCTCGCCAGCAGCACCCTCGTCGTGGGCCGAGGCACTCGACCCGCACGCAGAGGGCCGCTGGCGGGTGGAGGAACTTGCGGTCAACTACCGGACACCGACCGAGATCATGGAGCTCGCGACCGGGATTCTCCGGCAGATCGACCCGTCGTTGTCGCCGCCCCGCTCGGTGCGTTCGACCGGAACGGAGCCTTGGACGCGACAGGTGTCGGACGTGACCGCCGAACTGCCCGGTGTCGTCGCGGACGAACTGTCGGCGATGGGCGACGGGCGGCTGGCCCTCATCGTCCCGAGCGGTCGCGAGGACGAAGTGCTCGAGGCACTTCGCGCGGCCGATGTCGACGCCGCGCCCGGATTCGAACCCACCGCGCTGGACTCCCCCGCCGCTGTGCTGACCGTCGCCCAAGCCAAGGGCCTGGAGTTCGACTCGGTCATCGTGGTAGAGCCGTCGGAGCTGGTCAAGACGTCGCCGTCGGGTCTGCGCGACCTTTACGTCGCTGTCACCCGCGCCACCGCCCGCCTCGGCCTCGTCCACTCAAACGATCTTCAGACAATCCCCGGCGGATCTTGAGGCAATCCACAGCGTCTGTTGCTGTGGATTGCCTCGAGATCACGTGATGGGATCACATCGTGCAGAAGATCTACCCGGCCCAGGAACACATCCGCGGCATCCACCAGCTCGTCGCGGCGTACGCCTACCCAACGGACGGTTCGCCGTACGTGCGTGCCAACATGGTCGCCACCCTCGACGGAGCCGCCTGGGGACCGAACCACCGGTCCGGCACCATCTCCTCAGCACCTGACCGTGAGGTGTTCGCCGTCCTGCGCGCACTCGCGGACGTCATTCTGGTCGGCGCCGAGACCGCGCGCCGAGAACGCTACGGACCCGCCGTCACGGGTAGTGAGTTCGCCGGGCACCGCGCAGCCCTCGGCCAGCGGCCCGACCCGGTGATCGCAGTGGTCAGCCGCAGCCTCGACTTCGATCCGGCCGCACCCCTTTTCGCGGCGGCAGCCGACCGCACCATCGTGCTCACCACCGAATCCGCACCTCAACAGCGCCGCGACGTGCTCTCCGAGCTGGTCACGGTTATCATCGCGGGCGCGACTGCCGTCGACTTCGGTGCCGCACTGAGCGCGCTGGCCGGACAAGGCCTGACTCGAGTGCTATGCGAAGGCGGGCCGCACTTGCTCGGTGAGATTGCCAGAGCCGGGCTACTGGACGAGCTGTGCCTGACGATCACGCCTCAGCTCGCCGGCGGCGACGCGGTGCGGATCCTCGCCGGCGGCCAGGCCCTCCGGGATGTCGAGCTGGCCCTTGCCCACATTCTCGAGCAGGACGGCACCCTTCTGACCCGGTGGACCGTTCAGCCCGCGCCCAGCACGTCGGCCAGGTCGTAGTTGACCGGCTCCTCCAGCTGGTCGTAGGTGCAGCTGCGCGGGTCGCGATCGGGTCGCCAGCGGCGGAACTGCGCGGTGTGGCGGAACCGGTTGCCCTGCATGTGGTCGTACGCCACCTCGACCACGAGCTCCGGGCGCAGCGGCTCCCAGGACAGGTCCTTCTTCGCGTTCCACCGTGAGACCGCACCGGGCAGCCGGCCGGCCTCGTGTGCCTCGGCCATCGCCCACTCGGCCCACGGATGGTTCTCAATGGCGTCGGTCCGGTACGGCTCGAGCTCAGCGACCAGCTCGGCCCGCCGCTTCATCGGGAACGACGCACTCACCCCGACATGCTGTAGCGCGCCGGACTCGTCGTAGAGGCCGAGCAGCAACGACCCGATCACTCCCCCACTCTTGTGCCAGCGGAATCCGGCCACGACACAGTCGGCCGTGCGGTCGTGCTTGATCTTGTACAACGTCCGCAGGCCCGGCTCGTACACGCTGTCACCAGGCTTGGCGATGATGCCGTCCAAACCCGCGCCCTCGAACTGGTCGAACCACCGCGTTGCGAGTTCGAGATCGGTTGTCGATGGCGCGACGTGCACCGGAGGCCCGGCATCGGCCAGAGCGCGCTCGAGCACCGTGCGCCGCTGCGCGAAAGGGGTGTCCATGAAGCTCTCGTCGTCAAGCGCAAGGATGTCGAAGACGACGAAGCTCGCCGGCGTGTGCTCGGCGAGCATCCGCACCCGGGAGTCGGCAGGATGGATCCGGTTGAGCAGCGCATCGAAGTCGAGCCGGTTGTCCGTGGCGATCACCAACTCGCCGTCGACGACGCATCGCTCGGGCAGTTGTTCGCGGGCGGCCTGGACGATCTCGGGAAAGTAGCGGGTCATCGGCCGCTCGTTGCGGCTTCCGATCTCGACCTCGTCGCCATCCCGGAACACAATGGAGCGAAAGCCATCGAACTTACCCTCATAGTGCATCCCAGGCGGGATACTCTTGACGGACTTCGCGAGCATGGGAGCGACAGGCGGCATGACGGGCAACTTCATGCGACACATCGTGCCCTACTGCTCGGACATGTTGCCGAATCCCCGCGAACGATGCATGATCTGCGGACACGTCGGTAGAGCAACTTACGCCGCGCCGTGGACGTTATCCAGGTAAGGACCAACTGCCGGGAGGCGGGAGGTGTGCCGTGTACGACGTCGTCGTACTTGTTGAGCAACCGGTCACGCATTGGGACGCGCATCAGATCACTGCGCTTCACCACGATGCCCCAGACGAAGTCCAGTACCACGTACTCATGCCGGTCGAGGACGCCGCGTCACGGGTCGAGGCCACGATCGGCTCCCTCGCGGCCAGCGAGGTGATGGGAACCGCCGCCCTCTACCTGGACGAGACCGACCTCGAACGCGTCCATCAGGAGATCCGGGACGCCAGTGAACGGGCGCTGGCCCAATCGATCAACGCATTCGTCGAGGCGGGGGCCCACGCCACCGGCGAGGTGACGGCCATCGACCCGCTCGACCGGTTGACCATCCTGGTTGCCGAGCGAGGATCGGCCGAAGTGGTCATCCTCACCCGGCCGCATCTGGTCGCCGAACTGCTCCACATCGACTGGACGCATCGCGCCCGCCGCCGCCTTGACGTCCCCTGCCTGCACCTGATCGCGCAGAGCGAGCCGGACTGGGAATCCGAAACCTCCGAGAACGGCGAGGACACGGACCGCTAAGCGCAGTGGCCACGGACGCGTCCCCACGTTCGGTCACGGCTGATCACAAGGTTTGCGGGCGCAGGAAGCCGCCTTGGTGCACTGGCAGGATCCGTACCCGGATTCCCGTCATCGCAGCCATCTGCTCCAGCTGTTGGCGAGCGGACTCGCTCGGCTCGCCGTAGACGTTGACCTCGGAGCTGTCGAGTGCCTCGAACGCCCTCGCCTGGAGCCTTTCGGCGAAGAGCTTCAGGTGGGTGTTCAGCGACTCCGCGTCAGGGTGAATCTGCACGGTGGAGACGTCCGCGCCATCTGACGACCCGTAGCAGTTGAAAGCGATCATCCGCGGCTCGTCGGACTCCACGAGGTCGATCGCCTCTGCGACGTGCGCCTGGTACTCGGCCAGCTTGCCGGGCTTGACCTTCGAGTGCGAGATGAAGATGAGCGGTCCGGACATTGGAGCTACCTCCCGTCGAGTTGGGTCTTGCTCCCCGACGCTAGGAGCGCAGCATCTGCCATACATCTGTCGAACGACGTATCTTGCCGCGGCACCGCCGCCGGTCAGCCCGGAACCAGCCCACGGCGGCGAGCGATGTCGGCCGCCTCGGTACGGCGGGCGGCCCCCAGTTTGTGCAAGATCCGTGAGACGTGGACACCGACCGTGCGCGGGCTGATGACCAGCACCTGCGCGATCTCGGCGTTCGTCCGGCCGGCGACCAACATCGGAAGGATCTCGAGTTCCCGATATGTCAGGCCCAGCTCGGCGGCGCGTGTGGAGGCGCCGGTCGGCGGGCGAGCCGTCGCCAGGCTGAGCTTCGCGGCGGACACCAACTCGTCGATCGCGTGCAGCAACGGCCGAGCGTCGAGCCGGGCCGCCGCCTCGCGGGCGATCTCCAGCTCTCGGGCGGCCTCACTTCGGCCGGTACGGGTGGCGAGCATGGCCTTGGCCAGCCGCCACCGGCAGTAGGCGGCCCGGTACGGATCCCCCTCCTCGTCCCAGGCCGACACCGCCGCGCGCCAGGGTTCGGGCTCGCGCCGGCCGGCGCCCCTGGCCGACTCGGCCGCCCGTGTTGCGCCGAACGCCTTGACCCGCGGATGGCGCGCCGGGACCTCGTCATCGACGTGGCCGCCGACCTCTGCGTCCTGCCCGGCATCGTGGTAGGCACCGTTCCGCTCCGCCTGGTCAGCGAGAGCGCGCACGCGAAGCACTCTCGCCTCCGCTTCGCACAACGGGTCAGCGGTCAGCTCCACGGCCTGCTCTGCGTACTCGAACGCTCCGGTGACCTCACCGGACCACAAGCACCACTCCGCCCTGGCGCACAGTGCCGTCGCCAGGGGTATCGGCTGTTGTGGCAAGCCTTCGGACAACGCCCTCACCCGCTCGACGGCCGCTTTCAGCGTCGACTCGTCACCACGAGCCGCGGCAAGCCGGGCGCGGTAGGCGTGAGCGAACATCGCGGGTGTGCCGGTGGCATCATGCACGGACGCGGCAACCATCTCGTGCGCCTCATCCCATCGCCCGAGGTCGATCAGGACCCCTGCCAGCAGGTAGGTCATCACGCGGCCGTACGACCCCGTCATGCCGTGCGCGGCCGCGTAGGCGTACCCGTCCCGAAGCACGGGCTCGCGTTCTGACGTCCGGCCATGCTGCCGGAGCACCACGTCGAGCGCCGCGTGGGCCCGGCCGAGCTCGTCGCCGGTGTCACACTGCACTGCCAGGGCCCGGGCCTGCCATAACACGTCCAGCCCCGCCTGGTCGTCTGGCCGGGCCAACCCCCACGCGAGCAGCGCCCGGCACCGGTCAACCGGTATCCCGCTGTCACCAGCCGCCGCGACGGCCCGATCCGACCACGGCCGGGCATCGGCCGCCCGCCCGGCCATCGAGAGGTACCACGCGTAGCCGGACACCACCTGCGAGCGAACCGACGGCGACGCGTCGGCTAGAAGGTGCTCGAGGGAGCGCTCGTGCGCGTGCTGCGCGCCCGGCCCGTCGGCGTTGACCCAGTGGTAACGCGCCAGGCGCTCCCACCGCACGGCCAGGTCGGCCGGCTCGAGTGTCTGGCTGATGCTTGCTTCAGCCAGCGCCACCGCTTGGTCGAACGCACCGCCCAAGAACGCGGCTTCGGCGGCTCGGGCCAGCAACGCCGCGCGCCCGCCCACGGCATGAGCCCGCTCGGCCGGCAACGCGTCGAAGTGCTCCAGCACCCTGCGCAGGTAGGTTCGCAGCTCCATGGGGGCGTGCACACGTTCGGCGAGCGCCGCCGCCTCGAGGTTCGCCAGCGCCGCCTGGGTCGGCTCGTCGGCCTCGTACCAGTGGTGCGCGAGCGCGGCAACGTCCGGCTGCAGTGCCGTGGCCAGCACCGTGGCGATCCTGCTGTGCAACCGTCGCCGCCGGGCCGGCGGTAGGGCGTCGTATACCGCGTCGCGAAGTAGTTCGTGCCGCATCCGGTACCGCTGGCCGTGCGGCACCAGGACATCGGCGGCGACAGCTCGGTCCAATGCCGCGGCCGCGCCCGCGCGCTCGATCCCGAGCGTGGCAGCCACCAGCCGCTCGCCGCAGCCTTCGCCGCGCACGGCGACGACCTCGACGGCGCGAGCGGTTCTCGCGCCGAGCCGCCTCACTCTGGCGAGGTACCAATCGCGCAGGTGCGCCGGCACGCCCGAAAGGCCCGCCGCGTCGGCCGCGAGGACCTCCTCCACCAGCAGTGGGATGCCGCCGCTTCGGCGGTACACCCGCTCGACGTCCGGCCGGGCCGGCTCCGCACCGGTGATGCTCGCCATCTGGGTGGCCACCTCCATTGGCGCCAGCGCGTCCAGGCTGAGGTGAGCCAGCGTGTCGCGGCGCAGGGCGTCCAGCAAGTCGTGCACCGCCGGCCGGGCGGCGACCTCGTCCTCACGGAAGGTCAGTACGAGCCCCCAACGGCCCTCTCGTGCCATCGCGCTCAGATAAAGCAAGGCGTCTCTCGTGACACGGTCCGACCAATGCAGGTCTTCGACGACCAGGATGGTCGGATGCCGCCGGGCGAGAGCGATCACCGTACTTCGCAACAGCTCGAACAGGCGGGATCGGCGCATCTCGACGGCACCGGTCAAGGCTTCGAGCAGTTGCCCGGCCGGTGGGTCGACGCTGCGGAATGCTGCGATGAGCGCCGAATACGGCGGTGCGCCGGCACCCATGTCGAGGCACGAACCCGTCAGGACGCGTACTTGGTCCGCACGCAGCTCGTCGGCCAAGGCCGCGGCGAAGCGGGTCTTCCCGATCCCGGCCGGGCCGCTCACAACGACCACGCCCGGCCGGCCCTCGGGCACGTCGCGCAGCACGGCGGCGGCATCCGTCAGCTCCTCGTCCCGCCCGACGAGAGCGTCGCTGCTCAGCCGTACCGATCCCGGCACAGGGGCCAGTCTTGCCGACCGGCGGCGCGCTGGCTAGGTACTCACCGGAGCCAGAGAGCGTCCATCTTCGGTTGGTCGTAATGGTGGCTCCACAACTCGACGAACCGGCCGTCCGCGATCCGAAGAACGAACGCTCCAGGCTCGCCGTCGATCACGTTGTCGCCGACCCGTCCCGACGCCTCGATAAGGGCGACTGCGAAGAAGTCATCGGCGATGGCATCGCGGAGCGTCAGCCGAGCGGTCCCGGCCGACAGTTCGGCGAGCCGGCCGAAGAAGCCGAACACAGCCTCCTTGCCGAGGTAGTCGCCGGACAGCCCATGGTTCCCGGCGACATGCCCGACGACGTCGTCGGCGAACAGTTCGTTCAGCGTGGCGACGTCAGCGTTCTCCGCGGCCTTGAAGTACCTGCGAAGCAACTCTTCGTTCGGGTGTGGCATGACCTTTCTCCCTTCCATCTGGGTGTTTGCGGCTGGATCGGACGACCCGTGCTGCCGTTCGAGGACGCAGCAGCGTCGCCGGAGGGTCGATGAGGCTCGAGACTCGCAGGAAGGACACGGCCAAAGCGGCATCGACGGCCGCTCCGGTCTGCAATCTGGCCAGGTACCGGCTCATCAGCCGAAAGTTGAGGGACCGATGGCCGGTGGCCTGGGCGAACGAGAGGTCTCCCCCGGTCGCGAATCCCCAAGGGCCCGCGACGACCCGCGCGATCTCTCGGAAGAACCGGCGCGTATCGGGCGCCCGCCCATCGTCAAGCGCGGTACGCAGGGCCAGAGCCTCCTGCGCGGCGACCGTCATGCCCTGCCCGTAGACCGGGTTGAGGCAACACACCGCATCGCCCAGCACCAGGAGCCCGGCAGGCATTCTGGGCAGCAGGTCGTACCGGCGCCAGCGGTTGGCTGGGAAGTGATATGTCGAGGAGCCAGGGACCGGTTCAGCGGCACGGATGGCCACGTGGATGTCCGGTTCCGGCAATGAACCGGCGAACTCCACAAACCCGTCCGGCTCGGTGGGTGGCGGCCCGCCCCCGACTCGAGTTAGCGTCACGATCCATCGATTGCCCTCCACGCGCGCCATCGCCCCACCCTGCGGAACGTCGGGGGTCGGTGCGATCAGACAGCCGAGATCGCCGTCGAGGGCCGCGGTAGGCAGCCGGTACAACCTGGTCGCCAAGCCCAGATCGATCTCGACCCGCTCTTCCGCTGGCGGCCGGTAACCCATCGCGGGCAGCCACTGCGGTGTACGCGAAGCCTGGCCCGTCGCGTCCACGACAAGGTCCGCCGGCAGCACTTCGGCCGCGCTGCCGTCCGCTCGGCCGAACACCGTCACGCCCGTTACGCGGCGGCCATCGGGCGTCGCGACCAGGCCGACGATGTCGCACGGCCCGGCCACGGTGACGTTCGGCAGGGCGAGCACCCGGGCACGGATGCGCGATTCGAGAAACGGCCTGGTCAGGCTCAGCATCGGCAGGCCACTGCGGGCGCGATGCAGCCGGTGCCCGCCGAAATACAGGCGGGTATCCGCGAGGAGGTCACCGGCCGGCGTACCCTGCCGCACCATCTCGCCGGTCAGGCCGGCGAACAGATCTTCCAGGACCTGTTGTCCGCTAGGCAGTACAGCGTGGATGTGCTTACCCTGCGGTACTCCCCGGCGGTCGGCCGGACCGGCTGCGAGATCGTCGCGGTCGACCAGGGTCACCTGGTCGAAGAACTCCGCCAGCACCCGGGCTGACAGCAGGCCGGCCATGCCTCCGCCGAGCACCACGGCGCGTTCTGTGGACTCCATGCCCGCCACCGTGCGCCGGCGGTCGGTTTCCCACCAGACCGATCACTGCTCAGTTCTGCTCACCGATGCTCAGCGCCGGGTGCCATACACCTCGCGCTGCCATAACCATGCCGTTACCCGTTCGACGCCTCGCACGAGGTGGCGGCGATAGCTGCTGAACGGGATGCCGAGTGCCTCCGCCGCCGCTTCCTGCGTCGTCGCGGGTAGAACGTAGATCCGCTCGACCGCTCTGAACAGCTTGTCGTCCCGGGGGTCTGCGCGCAGTGCGTCGAGCGCATCACTCAACGCCCCCTCGAGATCCACGGCGTCGGGCTCACGATCGGTGATCCGGTCGCGAAGTACCCGAGAGCGCAGCAGCGGGTTGCGGGCAAGCAGATCGGGGCGATGTAGGTCTCGCAACGCCTGGCGTACTGCGTCGTCGAAGTCTTCCTTGGACAGCGCGAGCGGCTCCGCCGGCTGCACCGGTGGCAGTGTGAAGTCCTGTGCCAGGGCGCGCTCGGTCACCAACTCGAGCCATGCGTCGACAGGTACCTGCCGGAAGTCGTGGGCGAACAGCCCGAAGCGGCGACCGCCGATCGTGAAGTCGGCACCCGGTACGCGCGGGATGTCCGCGGCGGCGAAGTAGGCATCCCAGGGTTCCGGCTCGGCCACCGTGAGCAGACCAAGGGCGAGGTTCGGGCGCTGCAGGCTACGTTGGATGGCAAGGATCGGCGTGGCGTTCAGCGTTGATGACGGCTCTTGGTAGACGTTCCGGTCGATGACGAATCGGGTCTGTTCCACCACCTCGCCTACCCGTGGTGGGTCCCGCTGAGCGAACTGCCACGCCACTTGGGCTCCAGGATCCGCAGCAATGTCCTCGGCTGACGCTGCGGTCAAGTCCAGCTGGCCGATCATTCCGCTGACCGAGCCGTCCTGATGCCGGAGGACGAAGAATCCGTCCGGTTGAGCGTGTAGCCACCGCTGCGCGATCGCTCTTGAATCCGCACCTTCCCAGCTGGCCACCAGATCCAAGATCTGGTCGCTGTCAGCCGGCTGCGCCCGCTCCGGGTAGTGGCGGCCCCAGTCCGACCAGTCGATAGGTGACAAGATGCTCGGCAGGTTTCGGAACAGGTATTTCTCGTCGAAGATCGCCCGCTGCTGCTCTCTGCCACGGGTGGCCGCCAGTCGCCGGTGGATGTGGTCGCGCACCCGGCGGAACGTCAGCTTGTAGCCTTCCGGATTGCGCCATCGCAGATCGACGTCCAGCACATCGCGTGCCAGGTCGTGAGGGTAGAGACCATCAGGTCCGCTGTCTACCACCGCTAACTCGCGCAGCCACTCGAACAATTCGTGGGCGTCGTCCACGTCCAGCACTTCCCGCAGCAGCGCCTCGGTCGTCACCCGGGCCAGCGCGCATGCCTCGAGCGCCTGTCGGTGCCGGGCCGTGGGCAATACGTCGACGAACTGCCCCACGAGCGCATCGACCAGGTCCCGTGGCAGCCTTTGGGATTCCACCTCCGACAGGGCCCGCCCGCCGCGAACCACGACGTCGGCGAGCAGGGACAGGGCGAGCGGGTGGCCGTGTGACAGGTTGAGCAACCGGTTGTGCAGATCTGGCCGGATCTTGCATCGGTCGAGGTACTGGCGACCCTCCGCCGAGCTGAGGTTGCGCAGCGACACGACCCGCAACAGATCCCGCCATGCGGAGTCGGCCCGCCAGCCGAGGCCTGGCTCGGATCGGCTCGCGATGACGGTCAACGCTGTCAGCGGCAGCCGTGGCGCGAGCGAGCTACGAACCCAATCGTCAAGCGGCGCAAGTCGCTCGTAGGTATCGAACATGATCACTGACCGCTTGGCGGGCCAGACTGGCTCGGTACCCGCCCCGGACCCGTCGACAATCCCGGACAGGGAATCGAGCACGGCCTGACGCGACGGTGGAAGGTCTCTACCGTCGATCCTGATCACCGTCGCACCGACGTGCGCTGCCTGTTCGGCGAAGGCGTCGAGCAGTCGGGTCTTTCCCACGCCGCCCGGTCCGTGCACATACAGAATCGAGAACGGCGGCTCTGGCGAGTCGAGCGCAAGCCTGAACAGCTCAATTTCGGCGGCTCGCCCCACGAACCGGCCCCGCCTACGTGACGCCAACACCTCGCCGAGCGTTCCGGCCGACTCGGCCATGCGGTCCACGATATTGGCTCCCGACCGCGCGGGGAAGGTCGGCTAGCCGGGTTCAGGCTCCGTGGGCAGCGGGGCTCGTAGCGCTGCCACGGCGGCCCGCACGCGGTCGTGCTCGCCCTGGTAGGGCGCGTACTCGGCAGGAACGTCGCCCGGCCCGTAGAGGAGCCGCACTTCGGCGGCAAGATCCTGCAACGCTGACCGGTGGAACTCGGTGCGACTCAGCTTGCCCGCCTCGTTCGCAGCGAACCGCAGATCGTCGACGCGGCCCCGCCAGCCCGGATTGGTCATCCGCTCATCGTCGTCGGCCATCGCCCTTGCCAGGGTGCGCAGCGCGTTCTCGAGTTCGTCCAACTGTGCCCGGCGTGCTGCCAGGTCAACCGGAGCGACGACCGGTTCTTCCGAGTCGGAGCGCTCCGCGCCACTGAACAATGCCCGTACCCGATCCGCCAGGCCCACGCCACGAGCGTAGCGCCACCCTGCCGTGCACAGTCGACACGGCCGCGTCGTACCAGTTGGCACAGCACCTCCCGAGGCAACAGTTGACTACGGCGGTTAGCGCTGGCCGCAACGTCGCACCGAACGATTCAACCCTTCCGCTACGTCTATGGACTCAGCAAGGGTCGCAAAGCGATCTCGCTACAGCTTGGTGTCCCGGTAATAGCGCAGCGCGCCGGGATGGAGGTCGACGGGTTCGGTGAAGATGGCCCGCGATCGGTCCAGCAACGCAGCAGCCGGCACCTGCAATGCGATCGCGGCACGTTCGTCGAACAGGGTCTCGACGATTTCGTAGGCGACGTCGTCCGTCAGGTCGGCCCGAACCATCAGGAAGTTGGGCACCGCCATCGTCGCCACGTCTTCGACCAGGCCGTACGTGCCCTCCGGCACCACACCGTGACGGTACCCACTGCCGTACTCCGAGCGGACGGCCTCGACCAGGTCGCGCAGTGGTACCAGGCGGATCGGCAGGTCAGCAGCCAGCTTCTGGACGCCCGGAGTCGGCAGCCCGCCGGACCAGAAGAAGGCATCGATATCACCGCTTGTC
>DATHUM010000239.1:0-5541 GCA_035462225.1 Jiangellaceae bacterium
GGTCGGCGGCGACCGGTGAAAGTTCGCCGGTGCCCTCGGCAGTCACCCACGACAGGGGGGTTTGGCCGGTCACGTGCAGCGCCACCCGCGGATCGCGGCGGAGATTGCGGGTCTTGACCCGGCTGTCGGTGAGTGAAATGCGCACGGTCTTCGCGCTCTCGTCGACGGCGTAGGTGATGGTCGAAAGGTGCGGCCGGCCGTCGGGCAGCAAAGTGGCAAGAACGCCAAGATACTGACTACTAAGGAGGGTGCGGAGGGCTTCGTCGCTCATGTCAGCGGCAACATTGCGGGCGGCCAGGGTGATTCCTGGGTTCGCGGTTCGCCGCTCGGCCGGGTAGTGTTTACCACAGCCAAGGCCACGCTGCTGTAAGCGCGGCCTTTCTCTGTGCCCGGTGTCCGGACGAGGAGTGTCCGCAGGGACGTCACGGGTACGCACGCCCACGGCTCACCGTGCGCCGCACCCGCGGCCCGCGTCCGGGCGTGCTTCACGCCCGAACCGGAGCACTCACATGCCAACCGACAAGTCCGCCCTGCCCAAACGAAAGCAATCCCGCAACCGCCCGTACGCCAACAAGCACCGCCGCACCGACAGGCCACGGCGCGCGTCAGGCTTGGACGCTGCAAAGCGGGCCGCCATTGCCGCCTTCGACCCTTCGACGTCGGGTTTCGGCCCACTCGGTGTGCCAACCGAGTTGGTGAAAATGCTCGGGGTCGACGGCATCACCCAGCCCACACCGATCCAGACAGCTGTTATCCCGGACGCCGCGGCCGGACGGGACGTGCTCGGGCGGGCCCGCACCGGTTCGGGCAAGACGCTGGCCTTCGGGCTGCCGATCTTGACCCGGCTGGCGGGACGCCGCAGCAGGGCCAACCACCCGCGGGCGCTGATCATCGTTCCTACCCGCGAACTGGCCGGTCAGGTCGCCGCTGCGCTCGAGCCGCTGGCCGGTGAGCTCAAGTTGAGCCTGGTCACGGTGTACGGCGGCACCCCGTACGGTTGGCAGATCCGCAGCCTCGATCGCGGCGTCGATCTCGTCATCGCCACTCCCGGCCGGTTGCAGGACCTGGTCGACAAGGGGGTGTGCGTCCTTGACGACGTCGAGGTCGTGACGCTCGACGAAGCGGATCATATGTGCGACCTGGGCTTCTACCCGGCGGTCTCGGATCTGCTGTCGGCCACGCCGCCCGGGGGGCAGCGCCTGCTCCTCTCGGCGACCCTGGACGGGGACGTCGACCGCCTGGTACGCCGCTATCTGGACAATCCGGCCCGGCACGAAGTCGACCCGGACGCCGGCGCAGTCACCACGATGGACCACCACGTCCTCGTAGTCGGCCATCAGGCCAAGCTCGAGGTGACCACCGAACTGGTCAGGGCGAACCCGCGCAGCATCGTGTTCACCCGCACCAAGGATGGTGCGACCCGGCTGGCAGGCGAGCTCGAAGGCGCCGGCGTTCCCGCGGTGGACCTGCACGGCGACCTGTCCCAGCGGGTTCGGGAGCGCAATCTCCGGCGGTTCCGCAGCGGAGCGGCGCAGGTGGTCGTGGCCACGGACGTGGCCGCCCGCGGTATCCATGTCGAGGGCGTCGGGATGGTCGTGCACTTCGACCCTCCCGGCGAGCCGAAGGCCTACCTGCACAGATCCGGCCGGACGGCGCGAGCCGGAGCGTCCGGTGCCGTGGTGACCATGGCCACGCCGTCACAGGCGCTGACACTGACCGGACTGCACCGACGCGCCGGAGTGGACGCCAAGCACATCGATGCCAGAGGTATCACGGGCCTGCTCACGACGCAGGCCCTTGCCGCCGCTCCTGCGGTCGAGCAGCGGACCGCGCAGGTTCGGTCTGGAACCCGGTCCGCCCGCACCGGCCCGGGCAACCGGAACGGCCAGGGTGGCCGGCGTGGGTGGAGCGGCCAGGGCGGCCGGCGTGGCCAACGCGGCCGGAACGGACGGACCGGTTCGTTCCGCGCCGGCCGGTGACCGGTCAGTGAGCTAGAAGGCGGCCTCGTCCAGGTCCATGATCGCGTTGTCGGTGGCTTCGGCGATGGCACGCTCAGCGGACAGCTTCGGCAGCACCTGCCGGGCGAAGAACTGCGCCGCCGCGACCTTGCCTTCGTAGAAGGACCGGTCGCCGGCGGGCAGGTCGCCGCCGAGCTTGTCCATGGCAACCGCTGCCTGCTTGATCAGCAGCCAGGCAACGACCAGGTCGCCGGCGGCCAGCAGCAGCCGGCTGGTGTTCTGGCCGACCCGGTAGATGTTCCTGATGTCGCCGTTCTCGGCGTTCGGGTCCGACGACATGAGGAAAGCGACCATCGCGCCGAGCATGCCCTGAACGTCTTGCAGAGCAGTAGCGAGCAGCTCCCGCTCGACCTTGAGTTCACCGCCACCCAGTTCGTCGTCCAGGGTCTGCTGGATCTGGCCGGACAACCAGCCGATGGCCTGGCCCTTGTCCTTGATGATCTTGCGGAAGTAGAAGTCCAGGCCCTGGATGGCCGTCGTGCCCTCGTACAACGTGTCGATCTTGGCGTCGCGGACGTACTGCTCGATCGGATAGTCCTGCAAGAAGCCGGACCCGCCGAACGTCTGAAGCGTCTCTGATCCGAGCAGCACCCACGAGCGCTCCGAGCCGTAACCCTTAACGATCGGAAGCAGCAGGTCGTTCACCCGATCTGCCAGCTCGTCGGTCTCACCGCGTGCCGCGGCGGAGAAGATCCGGTCCTGCATGGTGGCGGTGTACAGGACGAGGGCCCGCATGCCCTCGGCGTAGGCCTTCTGCGTCATCAGCGAACGCCGGACGTCCGGGTGGTGAGTGATCGGGACGCGCGGCGCGGTCTTGTCGTTCGCCTGGGTCAGGTCCGCACCCTGGACGCGGTGCTTGGCGAACTCCAGTGCGTTGAGGTAGCCGGACGAGAGAGTCGCGATTGCCTTGGTGCCGACCATCATCCGGGCGTACTCGATCACCTGGAACATCTGCGCGATGCCGTCGTGCACCTCGCCCACCAGGTAGCCGACAGCCGGTTCGCCGTCACTGTGTCCATTGCGGCCTCGGCTGAGGTGCGCACCTCGGCCGAACGTGAGTTCGCAGGTGGACGACACCTTCAGGCCCATCTTCTTCTCGAGGTTGGTGGCGTAGACGCCGTTGCGCTTGCCGAGCTCGCCGGTCTGCGGGTCGAAGTGATACTTCGGGACGATGAACATCGACAGGCCCTTGGTGCCCGGGCCGCCCGCGCCTTCGACCCCGACCGGCCGCGCGAGTACCAGGTGGATGATGTTCTCGGTGAGATCGTGCTCGCCGGAGGTGATGAACCGCTTGACGCCCTCGATGTGCCAGGTGCCGTCGTCCTGCGGGTAGGCCTTCGCCCGGCCGGCACCCACGTCCGAGCCCGCATCCGGCTCGGTGAGCACCATCGTCGCGCCCCACCCGCGATCCAGCATGATCTCGGCGATGCGCTTCTGCTCTGGCGTGCCGAAGTGCCAGATGACCCGGGCGAATGACGGGCCGCTGCCGTACATCCAGGCCGCCGCGTTCGATCCGAGCACGAGTTCGGCCGCTGCCCAGTAGAGCGACGGCGGGACCGGCGTGCCGCCGAGATCCTTGGGTGTCATCGCGCGCCACAGCTCGGCGCCCATCAGCGCGCGGTAGGACTTCTTGAACGAGTCGGGAACCCGGACCGTCTTGGCCTCGGGGTCGTAAACGGGTGGATTGCGGTCGGCATCTTCGTACGAAGCGGCGAGATCGTCACGGGCCAGCCGGTCGATTTCCCGGAGCAGCGAGCGCGCAGTGCCGAGGTCGATCTCGTCGTACGGCGGCCGGCCCAGCAGGTCGGCCCGACCGAGCACTTCGAACAGCGTGAACTCGATGTCGCGGAGGTTGGACTTGTAGTGACCCACAGCGAATTCCTCCAGCTCCGGCAAGGCCAGGACGATTAGCTACTCATCAGTAACATTGATTATGCTACTAGCGAGTAACTTGAGGCAAGAGTGGCGCTCGTCACAGCACGGCAGAATGGACCTGGTGACTATTCGGCTGATCGCGACTGACCTGGACGGCACGCTGCTGCGCCCGGACGGCTCGGTGTCGGCGCGTTCTGTCGATGCGCTGCGGGCCGCGGAGGACGCCGGCATTGTCGTGGTCGTGGCGACCGGCCGCCCGCCGCGGTGGGTGCATCCGGTGGCAGAACACCTTGAACACACCGGCCTGGCGATCTGCGCGAACGGCGCGGTCGTGGTGGATCTGCACACTGAACGGGTGCTCGAGACGCGCCCGCTGTCTCGTGACGCCGTGCTGAAAGTGGCAGGGGGGATTCGGTCGGGGGTGCCCGGTGTCGCCTTCGCTGTCGAGACGACAAGCCGCGGATTCGGCCAGGAGCCGGGTTACCACACCCACCTCGACGACTTCCGGAACGAGCCGTGGGTGGCACCCATCGAGGACCTGGCCGCTGACGACGTCGTCAAGCTGCTGGTGCGGCACGAGAAGATGAACCCGGACGAGCTGCTGTACCTGGCCCGGGCGCTGGCCGGCGATGTGGCCGAGCTGACCCATTCGAGCAAGAGCGCGCTTCTCGAGGTGTCCGCGGCCGGCGTGACGAAGGCTTCCACGCTCGCGCGGTTGGCCGACAGCCACGGCATCGGCCCGGAGGAGGTCGTGGTCTTCGGCGACATGCCCAACGATCTGCCGATGCTCGCCTGGGCGGGGCATGGGTACGCGATGGCGAACGCACATCCCAACGTGCTGGCCGCGGTGGAGCGCTTCGCACCGGCGAACGACGAGGACGGTGTCGCGCAGGTCATCGAGCGCCTGCTGACCTGAACCGGGCCCGCGCGTCACGTCCGGGGTCGAGCATTACGGCCGCCTGGCCAGGCCGAGCAGGTGACCCGATGCGCCGAGAAGGCTGGTTTCGGTCTCGAGCAGACGAAGCCACCGCATCAGCACCTCACGGTCCGCTGGGTCGTCCAGCCGGGCATCCACCTCGGCAATGAACGCTGCCGGGCCCTCGACCGACACCACGGCCGCCACCTCGAGACCGGCATCTGCAAGCTCGGGCGCGACCTCGTCGGGGTGGTGGAAGTACGCGGTGGTGAAGCGGTCCCTGTCACCGTAGGCGAGGCCGTGGTGAAGGCCGTCGACGATCGTCCGTTCCACTCCGGCGACCCAGTCCGGCTCGGCCAGCCATCCGCGCTGGATGCTGTCGTGGAGGCTCGCGAACCGGCTTATCACCGCAGCGGCTACCAGGCCACCCGGACGGACGACCCGCGCGGCCTCGGCGAGCGCCAAGCCTCGGTCGGCACGGTCCGGGAGGTGATACAGGGGCCCGAGGAGCAGCACCGCGTCGGCCGACTCGTCCTCGAGGTCGAGCGACCGCGCGTCGCCTTCGCGAGCGCGCACACCGGCGATGCGTCCAGCCTGCTCGACGTGCAACGGGACCGGGTCGATGAGCTGGACGTCATAGCCGTCGGCGGCAAGCCATTCGGCGTGCACACCGGATGCGCCGCCCACGTCCAGGACATGAGCCGGCGGAGCGGGAAGCCACCGGCGCAGGAT
>DATHUM010000240.1:0-6800 GCA_035462225.1 Jiangellaceae bacterium
GGGCCGAATACCGGGCGGCCATGGTGGCCGACAAGCGGTTGGTGCTCCGACTGCGGGTCGACCGGCTATACGGCCAGGCCCGCTAGCCCGACAGGACCAACTCCAGGCGAGTGGCGCCGCCGTCGACCACCTGCACCGGCAGTCCCCAGTCCTGCTGGTGAACATGGCACGCGGCGTGCTCGGACGACTCCTCACACGATGCGGCCATCGCCGCCACGTGCAACACACCGTCACCGACGGCGGCATCGATCTCCAGGATTCGGGTGAGCTCAGAAGTGCGTCCGTCACCGGATCGCAGCAGTGCCGGCGGCGTCGCCGAGACCAGCAGGCGGGTCGACGGGCCGTACCGCTCGTCCAGCTTCTGGCCGGGCGGCGGATCGAATACCACGACGAGTTGCAGCGGCCCGGGTGCGATATCGGTCGGGGGACGCTGAGTCTGGTGCGCGAAGTCCTCGACCGCGACGGCCGCCGCGCCCAGCGGGACACGGGTGAGCCGGTGCGCCGCCGACTCGACGACGACGAGGTGCTCGCCGACCACCACCGCGTCGCTCGGTTCACGCAGGCCGGTTGCCAAGGTGCTCACCTCACCGGTCGAGGGATCGTAGCGGCGGATCGCATCGTTGTAGGTATCGCTGATGGCCACCGACCCGTCGGGAAGTGCGGTGACCCCGAGCGGGTGCTGCAGCAACGCCTTGTCGGCCGGCCCGTCGCGCAACCCGAAGTCGAACAAGCCGGTCCCGATCAGAGTCTCGACCCGGCCGGCCCTTACTTGACGCAACGCCGAAGTCTCCGAGTCCGCGAGCCAGAGCGTGTCGCCCGCTGCGGACAGCCCGGAAGTCTGCGCGAACCATGCCGAATCGAGCGTCCCGTCCCGCAGGCCCTCGTTCGTCGTCCCGGCGGCTACCTCCACGGCACCGGTCAACGGGTCGAACGTCCACAACTGGTGGATTCCCGCCATCGCGATCCAGACCCGGCCGTCCCACCAGGCGACGTCCCACGGCGAGGACAGCGCCTGCGTGCCGTCGCCCTGCATCCACTGCCGGCCGTTGCCGGCGACCGTGCGGACCGAACCGTCCGCGAGCCGGATCCCGCGCAACACGTGGTTGACGGTGTCGGCCACCACCACGTCATAACCGGCAATCTCGGCGACTTCGGCGGGCAGCACGGCCACCCCGTTCGGCTCGCTGAACCGGGCGTCGTTCGGATCGCCGTCGGTCAGGCCGCGCTCGCCGGACCCGATGCGCCGCACCACGGTCTCCAGGTCACCGGCAAGCTCGACCAGCGAGTGGTTGCTGGTGTCGCTGACCAGCAGGTTGCCGTTCGGAAGCGTGGCGAGCTTGCCCGGAAAGCGCAGCGTCGTCGGCTCGGGCTGAGGCGGGACGAACGGTGTGTCCCCGCGTCGCAGGGTCCCCTTCGCCTCGTGTACCGCGATCAGCTCATCCAGCCGCGCCCGGAGGGCATGGGAGTGACCCTCGCCGGAGAACTGGGCCGCGATGTAACCCTCCGGGTCGACGAGGGTCAGGGTGGGCCAGGCGCGGACACTGTACGCCTGCCAGGTCGTAAGGTCCGGATCGTCGAGGACCGGGTGGTGCACCTCGTACCGTTCGACGGCCGCACGGACCGCGTCGTGGTCGGCCTCGTGGACGAACTTGGGCGAGTGCACCCCGATCACGGTCAGGACGTCGGCGTAGTCGGCTTCGAGTGGGCGAAGCTCGTCCAGCACGTGGAGACAGTTGATGCAGCAGAACGTCCAGAAATCCAGCAGGACGAACCGTCCGCGGAGCTCGCCCAGGGACAACGACGACCCGGCGGTGCCGATCCAGCCGCCGCGGCCGGCAAGTTCAGGCGCGTGCACACGTACATTCACAGCACAAGTCAACCGTGACGGCGGGCAGAGTCTTCCCGCGGGCCGCCGATGAACGGTCACCCTATACCTAATAGGGGTATCATTGGTGACGGACTGTACTCAGGGAGGTTCACGTGGTCGGATATCTGGACAACAAAGAGAGCCACCTCAAGCGGCTGCGCCGGATCGAGGGGCAGATCCGTGGCTTGCAGCGCATGGTCGAGCAGGACAAGTACTGCATCGACATCCTTACTCAGGTCTCCGCCGCCACCAAGGCCCTGCAGTCGTTCTCGCTCGAACTCCTCGACGAGCACATTTCTCACTGCCTGGTCGATGCCGCCCGGGCCGGCGGGCCGGAGGCCGACGCCAAGGTTCGCGAGGCCTCCGACGCCATCGCCCGCCTCGTGCGCAGCTAACCCCGCTGATCATGCAGTAACGGGATCAGCGACACGCCGATTAGCGGAACCGGGATGGGCATCCACCGGCGTGTCGCGGGTCCCGTTTCTGCATGATCAGCGTGTTAGCTGAGGAGGGTGGGAGCCTCCCAGGGTTCGCCCAGCACGTTGTGCGCCAGGAAGGCGAACACGGTCTCGTACCAGATCTTGACGTGCTCCGGCGTGAGGACCCAGTGATGCTCGTCCGGGAAGTAGAGGAACTTGTGCGGCATCTCACGGCCGTTACCGGCCTTGGCGCGTGACGCAAGGTCGTACCAGAGTCGCAGCGCCTCCCCTATCGGAACCCGATAGTCCTTATCACCGTGGATCACCAGCATCGGCGTCACGATCTTGTCGGCGCGTAGATGGGGCGAGTTGGCCTCGGTCATCTCCGGCGTCATCTCGCGTTCCCAGTACCACGAAGCGTCCGTCGTCCGCCCGAACTGGTCCAGCGCCCAGAGGCTGGCATGCGTGACGATCGCCTTGAACCGGTCCGTGCTGACGGCGATCCAGTTGGCCATGTAGCCGCCGAACGAGCCCCCCATCGCCGCCGTCCGCTCGGCGTCGATGTCGCGACGTTCGACGGCGGCGTCGGTGATCGCCATCAGGTCGGTGAACGGAGCATCGCCCCAGTTGCCCCAGCCCCGGCGGATGAACTCGAGGCCGTAACCGGTGGACAGCGCCGGGTCCGGCAGCAGGACGGCGTAACCGCGGGCCACCGCCAGCCACGGGTTCCACCGCCATTGCCAGGCGTTCCAGGAATGCAATGGCCCGCCGTGGACCCAGAGCAGCATCGGCACCGGGTTCGTCTCCGACGCTTGTTCCGGCAGCGCCAGCCAGGCCCGGACGCGGACGCCCTCTGACGTCGTCGTGGACACCTCGGTCAGCCGACCGGGGACCTCCGGCACTGCGGCCGGCGCCGGCAGCGGCTCGGGGACCTGGCCGGCGGTCGACGCGTCGAGCCGTACCGGGTTCGGCGGTGCCAGATAGGAAGAGCGAAGCGCGTAGATCGACGTCCCGTCCGGCGCGACGACGACGTCGGTGTAGGTCGCGTCGTCAGCCGTCAGCCGGGTCACCGTCCCGGTTGCGAGCTCGATCCGGAAGATCGGACCGCGGCCGTCGTCGTCGGCCGTGACGATGAGCGCCCGGCCGTCCGGCGTCCAGGTCGGCGCCGACGGCCAGCGGTCCCAGTCAGAGGCGATCTCCAAGACAGAACCGTCGGCGAGTGACACGACGACGAGCCTGATGTCCGGGGGCTCGGTCGGCGTGCTGCGCGACTCGCGGACAGCCGCCACGTGGGTGCCATCGGGCGAGATCACCGGGCTGAGGTACTCGAAGTCCTCCGCGTTCAGCAACGTTCGGCGCTCGCCGGTGGCGACGTCTATTGCGACGAGTGTCGCGCGCAGCGCGCCGACCTCCTCGGCGTGCCACGTCGTGACGATGGTCATCCCGTCAGGGCTGATGTCGTATCCGGCTTCGACCAGCGCCGGTCCGGCGTCCGGGGTCAGGTCTCGCAGCTCGACCCGCTCGTCGGCACCCAGTGTTCCGACGAAGAGTCGCGGTGCTCCCGGGCCGAGGTCGTGGTCCCACCTCCGGACCGGGTAACGCTCGTGCAGGATCGCCGACACCTTGCGCTCTTTGCGCTCCTTGCGCTTGGTCTCCTCGCTGGCCGCGTCCACGGACGAGAAGAGGGTGTCGGACGAGACGACGATCGTCCCTGCCTGGCGAGCGATCACGATGCCGCCGATGCCGCCGGGTCGCTTGGCCACCGCGCGGGCCTCGCCGCCACCAGCGGGTAGAAGCCAGAGCAGCGGGATCTCGTCGTCGGAGTCCTTCGCCTCCGGATCCGGCCGAGCCGAGGTGAAGAGCAGGTCGCCGTTCGGCAGGAACGCCGCACCGGCCTCGCCCTTGGCGCTGCGAGTCAGCCGCCGAGCCGGCTGCTGACCCGCCGGGTCGATCTGCCAAACGG
Organism: Jiangellaceae bacterium; assembly: GCA_035462225.1. GTDB lineage: Bacteria > Actinomycetota > Actinomycetes > Jiangellales > Jiangellaceae > JASLBX01. The sequence goes on from DATHUM010000240.1 coordinate 4,250, forward strand.
CGTTGACGTACTTCGTCTTGTCGGCGCTGAGCGTCGCGACCGACGTCGCCAGGCGGGCTCCGTCCGGCGATACCGCGAGCCCGCCCGTCCGCGAGAGCGCGACGTAGGCGTCGAGCTCGTGGAACGGAGTCCGGGGAGTCTGGTGCTGTTCGTCTGCCACCAATGACTCCTATCACGCAGCCGAACTCTGGCCAAAAAGGTCACCGGCTGAGCCGCTTGTAACGCCGAACCGCGAGCGGCGCGAAGATCGCTGTGAGAACGAGCGGCCAGACGACCGCCATCGGCAAGGCGTTTTGCGCGATCCACGAATCGCCGGCGAGTCCCGGGTTGCCGAACAGCTCTCGCGCGCCCGCAACGGTGGCCGACAGTGGGTTCCACTCCGCGATCGTCCCAAGCCAGCCCGGCATCAGCTCTGGAACAACGAAGACGTTGGACACCGCGGTGAGCGGGAACGCGAGCGGGAAGACGATGATGCCCACCATGTCCGGGTTGGGCACCACGAGCCCCAGGTAGATGCCGATCCAGGTGATCGCCACCCGGAGCAGCAGCACCAGCCCAACCGCCAGTAGGGCGTTGCCGATGCCCCGGTGCCACTGCCAGCCGACCAGCAGCCCGCAGACCACCAGCGCGGTCATCTCCAGGAGGGCGCGGACGAGATCTGCGGCGCTGCGCCCGACCACCAGCGCGGACCTGGCAATCGGCATCGAGCGGAACCGGTCGACGACGCCTCGGTTGACGTCATAGGAGATGGCCGTAGCGGTGGCCCCCATGCCGTAGAGCATCGACATCGCGAACACCCCGGGTAGCAGGAACTCCCGGTAGCTGCCGTCACCAGGAACCATCATTCCGCTGCCGAACACGTATCCGAAGACCAGCACGGACATGATTGGCACCGAGAAGTAGATCGCGATCTCTTCGGGAGACCTGATCACGTGGGCGAGGTTCCGCTTCGTCATAGCCAAGTCGTGCCGGATGATCTGATCCCGCCGGGACCGACGGCGGGACGGCCGGACCCGGCGGTCGGTGAGCTCTATCGTCGTCATACCGGGATCTCCTCTCGCTCGTCATCGGCCCGTTGATCACGGGCCGGGCGCCCCGTGAGATGCAGGAACGCTTCGTCGAGGGTCGGCCGCCGCAGCCCGATGTCTTCGGCGACGACCCCGCTGTCGTGGAGCGCGCGTACGACGTCCGTCAGCGCGGCCACCCGGTCGGATACGGGTGCGCTGATCCGGCGAAGCTCGGCATCGGTTTCGGGTTCAGTGGCCGCGATGCGCCCGACCAGCTCGGCCGCGGACCGCAGATCGGCGAGGTCGTGGACAACGACCTCGATCCGGTCGCCCCCGATGACCGCCTTCAGTTCGTCGGCCGTTCCCTCCGCGACGATGCGGCCCCTGTCCATCACCGATATTCGGTCGGCGAGTTGGTCGGCTTCGTCCAGGTGCTGAGTCGTCAGCAGCACCGTGGTGCCGCTGCTGACGATGGAACGGACGGCGTCCCAGAGCCGGTTGCGGCTTCGCGGGTCGAGCCCGGTCGTGGGCTCGTCCAGGAACAGGACTTCGGGAGTCCGGATGAGGCTGGCAGCGAGGTCGAGCCGGCGGCGCAGGCCTCCGGAGTACTGGCCGGCCGACTTGCTCGCCACGTCGGTCAGCTCGAACTGCTCCAGCAGCTCGTCCGCTCGGTGCCGGGCTTGCCGCATGCTCAGGCCTAGCAGCTGCCCGAACAACAGCAGGTTCTGCCGCCCGCTCAGGATCTCATCGACCGCGGCGTATTGGCCGGTCAGTGCGATGAGACGGCGAACCGACTCGGCGTCGCGAGGCACGTCGTACCCGGCCACGGCGACCTGCCCGCTGTCGAACCGCAGCAATGTCGCGAAGATCCGCACGGCCGTGGTCTTTCCCGCGCCGTTGGGGCCGAGCAGCCCATGCACGGTACCCGCGCGCACGGTCAGATCGAACCCGTCCAGCGCCGGAGCGTCGCCGTAGCGCTTGCGCAACCCCTCGGCGACGATCGCCGGCTCGTTCATGATTGACTCCATCTTTTCTGTGGACCATATAAACTGTTTATGGCGTACACGTTCGGTGTATGGTATACACAGTTCTTGTCACTTCGTCAAGGGAACAGATGGCCGGCAAGAGCAGCGCCCAGCGCACCTTCGAGCTGTTATGGGGCATGCGCGAGCAGCCGACGCGCGGCCCCAAGCCCAGCCTGAGCGTCGGGCAAATCGTCCAGGCCGCGATCGAGATCGCCGATTCGAACGGGCTGGAGGCCGTCTCGATGCGGAAGGTGGCCGAGGGGTTCGGCGTCACGACTATGTCGCTGTACCGCTACGTTCCCAGCAAGAACGATCTGCTCGAGCTCATGCTCGACGCGATCGCCGCACCCGGCCCAGATCCTTCGAAAACGCCCGGGCACTGGCGCGCCGCACTGCATTGGTGGGCGCGCCAGAATCTTGATGTGTTACGCCGGCATCCCTGGCTGGTGCGAATCCCACTCAGCCACCCGCCATTCGGGCCCAACAACATCAACTGGATGGAGTCGGCATTACGCGCCA
>DATHUM010000241.1:0-11141 GCA_035462225.1 Jiangellaceae bacterium
CAGGGGCCTGGCTGATCCCCTGGTCCAGACGTTGCTGCACGCGGCTCCACTCGATGACTGGGGTGCCGTAACCGTCGAGATTCCGATCGGTCGCCGGGATCGACACCATGGCTGCTCCCGGTTGACGTTCGGTTGCCTACCGATTCTGACCGTTCCCAGACCCGGAACTCATCGGTGGAAGCCGATGAGATGGCGTGATCCGCTTCAGCGGCGGCTGATGGCGACTCCGACGACGCACAGCATCCCACCGGCCATGGCGAGTATGGTGGGCAGCTCTCCGAGCAGCACCCAGGACATCACGACCGCGATCGCGGGTACGGCGAGCGTCGTCGCGGTCATGGGGCCCGCGTTCGTCCGGGCGAGTGCCCACGCCCAGGTGCTGAACGCGATGGCGGTTGGAAAGACACCGAGGTACACGACCACCGCAAGAGCACTTGGCGGCGCCACGACGGTCTCGGCGACGAACTGCGGCGCGAACGGCACCAGCACAATCGCGCCGACGAGGCACCCCCAGAAGGTGGCTGTGACGGCATCGACAGTGCGCAGCGCGACCTTCTGCAGCAACGCACCCGAAGCGTAGAGAACTGCGGCCAGCAGGGCGAGCGCGATCCCGATGCCGCTGCCGGTCAAGGCGCCGTCGGGCCCACCTACCGCAATGATCACGACTCCGACAAAGGCGACCGACACCCCGATGATCAGTGTCCGCGGAAATCCCTCGCCGAGCAGCAGGCCGGCGGAGACGGCCACCAGAATAGGCGCGACGTTGACCAGCATCGCGGCTGTGCCCGCATCGAGGTGGTGTTCGGCCTGGTTGAGTACGACGGTGTACCCCGCGAACCACGCCACACCGTAGGCGATGATCAGCTTCAGCGCCTTGCCGCGGGGACGTGGCCGGCTGTACCGCATCGCGATGACGCCGAGCCCCAGCGTGCCGACGGCCAGCCGGCCGAAGGCCAGCGCGCCCGGTGAGTAATGATCGGCGGCCGCCCTGATCGCGACGAAAGCCGAAGCCCAGAGGATCACCGTGATCACCGCGGCGATCGTGGCGAGCTGCTGGCCGTTCCGCTGATCGGTAGGGCCGGTAAGGACTGTCGTGGTCACTCAGACATGTTCACCCAGGCAGATACATCAGCACAAGCGAATGTTTCTGCACGATAGTTCAGTTGTGCTGTATATTTTTCCCATGCTCGATGCACACCGGCTGCGGGTGTTCAGCGCCGTCGTCGCCGCCGGCTCGATCAACAAAGCGGCGGCGAACCTTGGCTACACGCCGTCAGCGATCAGCCAGCACATCACCGCCTTGCAGCGGGAGACTGGCCTGCGGCTGATCGAACGCAGCGGTCGCGGCATCGAAACAACGACCACCGGGCTTCTTCTCGCTAGGGAGGCCGCCACCGCTCTGGAACAACTCGCGTCACTCGACTCGGTAGTGGCCGACTTGCGCGCCGGGCGCGTGGGCCGCCTCTCGATCAGCTACTTCGCCTCCGCAGGGGCGGCGTGGATCCCCCCGCTCGTCGCAGCGCTGACTCAGGAGTTCCCCAATCTGCGAATCGACCTGCGGCTGCTCGAACTGGCCGGCGAGCTTCACGATCCCGACGTTGAGATCTTCGTCGAAGGTGCTGAGTCGAGCCCGGTCCGGGGATACGACGTCCACTCGCTGATCGACGATCCGTACCTTGTCGTACTCAGGGAAGATCACCCGCTGGCCGGCCGCGAGTCCATTCGGCTGGATGAATTGGCCAACGAGCCCTGGGTGGACAACGACTTCTCCCGCGGCGCCTGCCGCCAGGTGGTCATCGACGCGTGCGCCGCGGTCGGCTTCAGCCCGGGATTCCACGTCGAAACGCATGACTACCCGACGGCGATCTCATTCGTCGCCGCCGGGGTCGGGATCACCGTGCTGCCCGAACTGGGCACCGGCCCGGCCCTGGCGCCCGGGCTCGTCGCGGTGCCCATCGTCGAACCCACCCCGGTACGCCGGATCTCGGTTCGGGTCCGGGAGTCACTGCGAGAGAACCCCGCCGCTCGCCGAATCGTCGAGTTGCTCTATGACCGAGTCGACCTCGGCGCCAAGGCGACCGCCAGGTGATCCCCAGACTTACGATGTAAGATCGCCAACGTGGGCGCCCGAGCAGAGCCGAGAACCGAAGCCCGGATTCCGCTGAGCAGAGACCGGGTGCTGCGTGCCGCCGTCGCCATCGCCGACGAACACGGCATCGGCGCCCTCACCATGCGGCGCCTCGCCGAAGACCTCGGAGCCGAGGCGATGTCGCTGTACTACCACGTCGCCAACAAGGAAGAGGTCCTCGACGGCATCGTCGATGTCGTCGTCCAAGAGATCAATGACTTGGTCGACCGGATCGACATGGGCGCCACCGGGGCCGGCTGGAAGGGAGCGGCGCGCACTCGGATTCTGTCAGCGCGAACCGTGCTGCTTCGGCACCCCTGGGCGCCTCGCGTCATCGAAACCCGCATCAACATGAGCCCGGCGGTGTTGCACTACTTCGATGGCCTACTCGGCATCATGCGCACCGGCGGTTTCTCCTATGACGTGGCGCACCACGCGCTCCACGCCTTGGGAAGCCGAGCCCTGGGTTTCACGCAGGAGTTGTTCAATCCGGGCGATGAACCGGCCGACGAGGAATCCATGGCCGTGATCGAGAATCTGGCCGGCAGCCTCCCCCACCTGGCCGGAATGCTGGCCGAGGTAGCGCACGACGACCCCGATTCGACCCTCGGCTGGTGCGACGACCAGGCCGAGTTCGAGTTCGGACTCGACCTCATCCTCGACGGCCTCGACCGGATTCGTCCTGAGGCCTGACCAGGTCGCCGGCTACCGCACCACGCGTTCTGCCTGAGCGGATCCGTTGCTTGCCGCAAGCAGCGTGAAGAACCGCCGGAACGGTCGAAATGAGAATCAGGCTATGTCGCTTAAATCGGGCGGTGTTTCACCATCGCTCCGGCGGTTCTTCACGGCCAGCGGGTGTGGCAGGCGGAACAAATCGCTCAACTCATACCTAGTCCGCCGACTAACGCCTTCTGCCTATTGACGGCCTTACGCCGTAAGGCTACCTTACGACGTAAGGGAACCCACTCGACCTACTTCGGAGTTGGCTGTGAAAGCGTTCATCCTGCATTCGTATGGCTCACCAGAAGACCTCGAGTTGACCGACGTCGCAACACCGACGCCACGACCGGGCGAGGTGGTGGTGCGAGTACGCGCGACGTCCGTCCAGCCATACGACTGGCACCACATGCGAGGCGAGCCGTACGTCTCCCGCCTGATGCCCGGCACCCTGGGGCTTCGCAAGGCCAAGATCAGCATCCTGGGCGCAGACGTGGCCGGTCAGGTAGAGGAGGTCGGCGCCGAGGTCACGGAGTTCCGTCCCGGTGATTCCGTTTTCGCCATGCTGGAGCAGGGTGGCTTCGCGGAATATGTGCGCGTCAACGCGGATCGGCTCGCACCGATGCCGGCGAACCTGTCGTTCGAGGAGGCTGCTGCGGTGCCAATGGCGGCCAGCACCGCCTTGATCGCCTTGCGTGACGCCGGACGCATCGAACCGGGCCAGCGCGTCGTGGTCAACGGCGCGTCGGGAGGCGTGGGGACGTTCGCCGTCCAGCTTGCCCGAGCATTCGGCGCACATGTCACCGGCGTGTGCAGCACCCGCAATGTCGAACTCGTCCGGTCGATAGGAGCGAACGAGGTCATCGATTACACGAAAACGGACTTCACCCGGACCACCCAGCGGTACGACCTGTTCGTCGATGTCGCGGGAAGCCGCTCCGCATGGAACTGCCGGCGAGCCCTTACCCGCTCGGGAACCTTCGTCGCCGTCGGGGGGCCGGCCGGGCGATGGCTGCAACCGGCCGGACACGTCTTCGCGGCCCTCGCGATGTCGCCCTTCGTGCCACAGCGCATGGTATTGGCGGACGTGGTGCGAGCCGTACACGTCAAGCAGAACCTCCTGACACTCACCGAGCTGATCGAGACCGGCGCGGTCAGACCGGTGATCGACCGCAGCTTCGCGTTCGTCGAGATCCCATCCGCCCTGGCCTACCAGGAAGCGGGTCGCGCACGGGGCAAGGTCGTCGTCACGATCTGACGCCGCGGCCTGATCGGAGGCCTTCACGCTTGCCGGCGGGCGTTGCGGGTATAGCTGATCAATGGGTGAGTCGGGGAGGCGCGAGGTGCTTGTCGTTGCGAACGAGGAGGCAGGAAGTGCCGAGCGCGACGCGGTGGCAGCGGCCGCCGCGATCCTCGGCCAGACCGAGCCGGTCGAGCTGGTGTACTCCCGCGACCGCGCGCAGTTGGGCAAGATTCTCGACCAACGTGACGGCCGCCGTCTGGTGGTCGCGGGCGGTGACGGATCGCTGCATGCCGTCGTGGCCACGCTGCACGCCCGAAGCGAGCTTGGCGACTGCCCGCTGGGCTTGATCCCACTCGGAACTGGAAACGACCTGGCGCGGGGGCTGGGAATCCCGCTCGACCCGGAGACAGCTGCGGAAATCATCGCCGCCGACCACTCACGACGCCTCGACCTGCTTGTGGACGACACAGGTGGCGTGGTGATGAACGCCGTGCACCTGGGCGTGGGAGCCAGTGCAACGCGGGCAGCGGGTGCGTTCAAGTCCCGGCTCGGACGATTCGCCTACCCCATCGGTGCCCTGTCGGCGGGCATCCGGGCGGGTGGGTGGCGGCTGGTGATCCGCGTCGACGGCGAGCCGATAGCGGAGTCCTTCGACCGGGTGCTGATGGTCGCCGTCTCGAACGGGCCCAGCATCGGCGGTGGCATCGCGCAGGTGCATCCGGACGCGGCGCTCGATGACGGTTTGGCCGAAATAGTCGTCTCCGGCGCGGTCAACCCGCTGGCGCGCGTCGGCTACGCAGTCGACCTCGCCAGAGGTAAGCACCTCGGGCGCGCCGATGTCCAGGTGCATCGGGGCCGGCATGTTGCCGTCACCGGAGACCCGTTCCTGACTGTCGCCGACGGCGAGATCGATGGGCCGATGACCCACCGCACCTGGACCCTCAAGCCCGGCGCCTGGCAACTTGCCGTACCCCGCCCCACCCCCCCACCCGAGCACACCAGCAATGCCGGGACATGATCGACTCGCGCCGGGGTCGATGCCGCCCCTGATTTCGCCATCGTTACTCTCGCTCCATGCCCGAACAAATGATCGCCCGCCGAACGCTGCTGGCCGGAAGCGCCTTGGTAATCGCCGGCGGAGCCGCTGCCGCCGTGGCAGGCTGCACTGACCAGGGATCGGCAAGCGCCGCCAGCCCGTCACCTACAACGCCCGCCGACCCGAACAGCTGGGACGCCGTTCGAGCAGAGTTCGCGCTCGACCCGCAGTTGGCACACTTCGCCGCGTACGTCCTGGCGACCCATCCTGCTCCCGTGCGCGCCGCGATAGAGCGATGGCGCGAAGCTCTCGACAACGACCCGGCGACGGTCGTGCACGAGGCGTACAGCCACGACGAGGCGGTTCGAGCGGCAGCGAGCCGCTACCTTCGGGTTTGGCCCGACGAGATCGCGCTGACCGACAGCACCACCATGGGACTGGGCCTGGTGTATCACGGCCTGACTCTCGAGCCCGGCGCCCATGTTCTGACGACGACTCATGATTTCTACTCGACCCACGAGGCGCTTCGGCTGGCGGCCGAACGGTCGGGAGCTGAAGTCGAGCAGGTTCAGCTCTACGACGATCCCGCCGCCGCCGACGCGGACGAAATCACTGCCCGAATCGAGGCGGCAATCCGGCCGGAAACCAGAGTTGTGGCGTTGACCTGGGTTCATTCGGGCACCGGGGTCAAGCTCCCAGTGCGGCAGATCGCCGACATGCTGGCCGACGCCAACCGTGACCGTGACCAGCAGCAGCGCGCGTTGCTGTGCATAGACGGTATCCACGGGCTCGGCGTGGAAGAGGACGGCCCGAATGAGCTGGGGTGCGACGTGCTCATCTCGGGAACTCACAAGTGGCTGTTCGGACCGCGCGGCACCGGCCTGGTGTGGGCGAAGCCGGACGTTGGCGAGTCGATTGGCGCGATCATCCCGCCATTCGACCCCGTAGGCATCAACAACTGGCTGGGCGTCACGGATTCGCCTCGCCCGTTCTATGACGCCGGCACACCGGGCGGGTACAAGGCCTTCGAGCATCGGTGGGCGGTCACGGAAGCGTTCGAGTTCCACGAGTCGATCGGACGCGATCGGATCGCCGCCCGCAGCCGCGAGCTCGCGACGCAGCTGAAGGACGGCCTGTCCGACGTTCCGGGAGTCCGCGTCGTCACCCCGAGTGATCCGCAACTGTCCAGCGGCCTGGTGTGTTGCGAGGTGCCAGGCCTGCACGCCGGAGAGGCAGTCGAACAACTTCACCGTGATCACGGCATCGTCGCGAGCGTCACGCCCTATCGGGACCTGTACATCCGGTTCGGTACCAGCATCGTCACCACGCCCGAACAGGTCGACCAGGCGGTCGCAGCCGTGGCCGCACTGGCTTGATGCACGTCGCGGACTGACAGGCCCTGCATCGCAGCGCCTGATCACCGGCCGGGTTCGTCGGCGGACAGCCGGGAGCGGTACGCGGCCATCTTGGCCCGCGCGCCGCACGCGTTGCTGCAGTATCGCCGCGAACCGTTGCGGGTCAGATCGACGTACACCCGGTCGCAGTGGTGCGCGGTGCAGATCCCGAGCCGGCCATGCCCGTAGGCATCGACGACGAGCGCTAGACCCGCTGCGAATTCTCCGCCAAGTGACTCGACGGGTGTTTCGGCGTCGCCGTGAAAGTGCAGATGAGCCAGCTGGTCCGGCGAGACGGCGAGGTACGGCCGAGTGCCGTAACGTCGCAACAACCGGTTGAGCGCGTCGGCCGTTTCCGCATCGCCATTGGCTTGGAAGACCGTCCTGAACTCCTGGGCCATCTGCTCGACCCGAATGGCCGCGTCACGCGTTCTTCGCACTTCGCCGGCCCAATGGGCAGTCACGACACGGCTGAACTGCTCCGCGAGTGCCTCACCTCGCGGCGGCAGGTAGTCCTGCCCCCGGGCCGCGCCGGCGGTGGCCAGGTTGACCAACTCGCCGGCAAGCTCGGCGGCACGTTCCATGTTACCAGCTAAACGCATTTGACACGTCACCACCCGATGCTTAATGTGTTACTAGCATTTTAGCAATAGATAGTAACGAGGGCGTGCCCAATGCGAATGTATGGCCAGGTAGTCGGTGCGCGGGACGCTCCACGGCTGCTCATCGCGGCGACTCTCAGCCGGTTGACGACCTCGATGTTCAGCCTCGCGGTTCTGCTCGCCGTCGTCAACATCCACGGCTCGTATGCCGGTGCGGGCGCCGTCCTGACCGGTCATGCGATCGGAGTTGCAGGGTCCGCTCCGATGACCGGAAGACTTGCCGACCGGTACGGGGCCCGTACAGTGCTGCTCACCTGCCTTACCGTGCACGCTGCCGCTTACGTAATCCTGCTCACGGCGCTCGCCCGCCAGACCAGCGTGCCGGCCGTCGTCCTCTGTGCCGTTCTCGTGGGACTGAGCAACCCGCCGGCGGCACCGGTGACCCGCACCCAGTGGTCACGGCTTTTCTCCGGCAGCCAACTGCACGCTGCGTACGCGGTCGACACCGTTCTCAACTCGGCGATGTTCATCGTCGGGCCACTGGTCGCCGGAGCGCTCGCGTTCTCGACCTCTCCATTCACCGCAGTGCTCGTCGCAGGTGCGCTCAAGATCGCCGGCGACCTGCTGCTCACAACCTCGCCAATCCTCCGGCGGGTGCGGGACCGCAACGCGCAGGGGGACGGAGCGCGACACTGGCTCGGCCCCCTCTCCGATGCCCGAGTGCGGCTGCTGCTTGCTGTCGCGGCACTGGACACGTTCATGTATGGCTGCCTACAGGTCGGCGCAGTCGCACGCACCGGCGCCGATGCCCTGTCCGGGCTATTGCTGAGCACGCTCGCGGCCGGAGAAGTGCTAGGCGGGCTCGTATACGGCGCGCGGCGCTGGCCCGGCGCGCCGCGCCGTCAGCTATTCGCATTACACGCGGGAGCCGTACTCGTCCTGCTCGTTGCGAGCGGGCCCGCGACTATCCCGGTGCTGGCGATCCTCTACGCAGTTGCCGGGCTGGTCAGCGGAAGCAGGGACGTGCTGAGTCAGATAGTCATCGCGGCGAACGCGGCGCAGGCGTACCGGACCGAAGCGTTCGCCCTACTCGGCACGTTCATGTGGCTTGGATACGGGGTTGGCACCGCCGCCGCCGGTCAAGTCGAACAACACGCCGGCACGAGTGCGATCTACCTTGCCGCCGCCGGCGCCGGACTCGCTGCTGCGGTGGCGCTGCTGGGGTTCCGCGGACAACGGCGGGACACTACCGATGAGGTCCCTGCCACGCCCTAGGGAGCCAAGGACATGAGCCATGCCTGGCGTGCAGCACGTGCGCGGATGAGATCACCTTCGGCCAGGTCCGTCCTCACCCGCGCACGTGAACCACGCGCTACTGCGCCCTGATCACCTACCGCTCGTCCACGATCTCGGTGAACTCAGTCACCACATCGCGGGCCAGTTCGAAGGCCGCCGCCGCCTGCGGGAATTCGCCGGCCTGGGCGCGCGAGGCGGCAGCCTGGGCATTCGCCCGCGTGTCCCACCGCCACATGTCGATCCAGTGCGACTCGTCCACCTTGACGAGTCTTGACTCGAGCAGCCCGGGAACTGCTGCGTCCCTGACGGCCGCCACCAGGGCGTTGCGGCGGTTGATCAGCTCCGCTGCGTCGCGCGGGTTGATGACAAAACGGTCGATGCGGAGTACTGCCATGGTTATCCCTTCGTTGTTTCGACCGGCACCGGCATCGGTACCGGCTAGTGGAGTCCGTGCGGGTTGCTCACTCCCGTGGCAACGTCGGTGCGGCGCAGCAGCGCCACGGTTACGACGACTCCGGCCGCAGCGATACCGGCGGCTGCCAGGAAGGCGCTGGTGATGCCTTCGGTGAGCAGGCCCGTCTCGGCGGCTGCCGCCTGCCTGCCTAGCCCACTCTGGCCGGCGGCGATGGTGGACAGCACCGGCAAGGTGAGCGCGATGCTCAGTTCGTGAGCCGTGTTCGTCAGTCCGGAGACAAGTCCAGCATCCTCGGAGCGGGCACCGGACATTGCGGTGATCATCACGCCCGCGGCCGCCAGACCACCACCAACTCCCAACAGCAGGAATCCCGGCAACAGATCGGTCAGGTAGTCGCCGTCCACTGGTAGCCGGCTGAGCAGGACGGCACCAACAGCGCCGACCGCAAGGCCGGTGGCGATTACCGGTTTGGCACCGAACCGCGAGATCAGGTGGCCACCGGCGTGCGCCGCGGCCACGATGGCAACCGCGACCGGCAGAAACTCGACGCCGGTTCGCAGCGCGGAATGGCCCAGCACGGTCTGCAAATAGAGCGAGGAGAAGAAGAATCCAGAGAACACCGGCCCCATGCCGAGGATCATCAGAACCAGCGCGACGACGGTCGGCCGCCGGCGGAACACCGACAGCGGCACAAGTGGATTCCGCACGACACGCTCTACCAACACGAAGGCTGCGACGCCCGCCAATGCCAACGCGAACAGCACGAGCGTCTGGCCGGACGCCCAGCCCGCGGATTCGGCCTGCACCAGCCCGTAGATGAGCGCCACGAGGCTACCGGTGGCCAGCAAGGCCCCTGCCGGATCGAGACGCTTTCCGGACACCGGCCGCACGGCCGGAACCACCCGGAGCACCGCCGCCGCGATGACGACACCGACCGGCACATTGATCAGGAAGATCGCCTGCCAGCCGAACGCTTCGGTGAGGATGCCGCCGATCAGCACTCCCACTGCCCCACCGCTGGCGGCGACCGCCGCCCATATCGCGAGCGCACGGTGGCGAGCCGCACCTTCCGGGAAGACGACTGTGATCAACGCCAGTGCCGATGGGGACAGCAACGCCGCGCCGATTCCCTGAGCAGCGCGGGCAGTGATCAGCAGGCCGGGATTCGGCGCCAGCGCGGCGACGAGCGAGGCGACGGTGAACAACGCGAGACCCGCCATGAACATACGCCGGCGGCCGAACAGATCCCCGGCCCGGCCGCCGAGGATGATCAGCCCACCGAAGGCGAGCGTGTATGCCGTGATGACCCACTGAAGGTCGGTCATTGCCAGGCCGATGTCAGCCTGGATCGACGGCAGGGCGACGTTCACGACGGTGATGTCGAGAATGAGCATGAACTGTGCGGCGCACAGCAGGACGAGGACGAGCCAGGTGCGGCGACCGATGGCGACGCCTGTCGGCTGGCCGGCCGGCTCGACATCGTGAGTCGAGGTCTGGTGCATTGGAGTTCTCCGGTACTACATTCGGTTATGGACAAGTGCCCGTTAATGAACACTGTCCAGTAGTGTCGGCGGCCAGCACCAGGAGCCGCAACAACCAGATAGCTCGATGAGTTCGCTAATGAACGTTCCACTCGAACTGTCCGGGAGAGGAAGGTGTGTATGGCGGTCGAGAGGGTCGACCGGAGGGTCCGGCGGACCAAGGACCTACTGCGTGGCGCGCTGCTATCGCTGATCAGAGAGAAGGGATACGAACGGATCACGGTCCAAGAGATCATCGATCGAGCCGATGTCGGCAGATCGACGTTCTACGCGCACTTCCGCGACAAGGAGGATTTGCTCGTCTACGGTCTCGAAGAGCTTCGGGAGCCGTTCATCTCGGCGGCCGGCGACAACGGCCGGCGCCAGGGGACGAACCCGTCACCTTCTCTCACGGTGTTCGAGCACTTCGCCACCTACAGGGACGTCTGGCAGGCCATGGCCGGGCGGCGGGGTGCCGAGGTGTTCGTCCGCTACCTGCATGAGTTCCTGACCGAACTGGTCGGAGACCAGCTCAAAGCGCGCGCTCCGCGCGGGCCGACCCAGGTGCCACTGGACGCGCTCGTGGAGTTCGCCGTGAGCACACTCCTCGGGCTTGGAATGAGATGGTGGCAGCTGGGCGAGGTACCGTACTCGCCGCGTCAGGTCGACCAGATCTACCGCCGGCTGACCGAGCCGGCGATTCAGGCCGGGCTCCGGCCACGGGCGGTTAGCGCCGGGGGCGTAAGCAGCCAGTGAGAACGCCCCGCCTCATCATGCGGGAACCGACGTA
>DATHUM010000242.1:0-3721 GCA_035462225.1 Jiangellaceae bacterium
GTGTACAACGCGGCCAACGAGGAGTGCGTCACGGCGTTCCAGGACGGTCGGCTCGGCTTCACGGCCATCGTGGACACGGTCGCGAGCGTGTTGGCCGAACACCCATCCGAGGCCGCTGGGAACGTCCTGACCCTTGACGACGTTCTTGCTGCGGACAGCTGGGCGCGCGTTCGCGCTCGCGAACTAGTGAAAGGCGCCTGACGTCGATGGACCTGCTAGCCGTGATCGGCGTGCTGGCCTTTGCGGTCGGCTTGCTGTTGTCCATCGCGCTGCACGAGATCGGCCATCTGGTTCCGGCCAAGCTGTTCGGCATCAAGATCACCCAGTACATGGTGGGGTTCGGCCGCACGGTCTGGTCTCGCCGGCGCGGCGAGACCGAGTACGGGTTCAAGGCGATCCCGCTCGGGGGCTACGTCCGGATGATCGGCATGTTTCCGCCAGAGCCCGGTGACGATCCCCGCAAGCTCCGGTCGGCCAGTACCGGTCCGTTCCAGGCCTTGATCGAGGACGCCCGCCGCGCGGCCAAGGTCGAGATCGAGCCGGGCGACGAGGATCGCGTCTTCTACCGGCAGGCCTGGTGGAAGAAGCTGATCGTGATGCTCGGCGGGCCCATGATGAACGTCATCATCGCGCTGACGCTCGCCGCCGGCTTGCTCATGACGTTCGGGAACGTAGACAAACCGGTGATGGTGGAGCCGCCGGTCGCGTCGAGCGTTAGCGAATGCGTCATTCCGGCCTCTGAGAAAAGGACGCAGTGCATCGATAGTGATCCGATCGCGCCGGCTGCGGCCGCCGGTATTGCGCCGGGTGACCGGTTCGTGGCGATTGCCGGGACGCCGATCGACACCTGGGCCACTGCGCAGAAGGTCATCCGCGAGCTGCCGGCCGGCGATGTTCGGGTGCTTATTGAACGGGACGGTGGGCTGCTGACGCTGACCGCACCGATCATTCAATCCGAGCGGCCGGCGCTCGACAGCACCGAAGACGACGAGCGGTACGAAAAGGTCGGCTTCCTCGGGGTCGCTCCGGTTGTGGACTATTACGAACGTGAGAACTTCGCTGGTGCCGTCGGCTGGATGGGCGATTTCACGGTCACGATGGCCAAAGCCGTCGCCTCGATCCCGCAACGGATGGTGGGTGTTTGGGACGCCGCGTTTGGTGGTGGCGAGCGTGACCGAGACGGGCCGATCGGCATCGTCGGCGCCGGCCGGATCGGTGGCGAGATCGCTTCGGCGGACGGCGTCGAAGTCAGCAGCCGCATCGCTAGCTTCGTCATGCTGCTGGCGAGCTTCAACATGGCCATTGCGCTGTTCAACCTGATCCCGCTGCTGCCGCTCGACGGCGGCCATATCGCCGGGGCGTTGTGGGAGGCGGTCAAGCGAGGCTGGGCCAAGGTGACCCGCGGCCCTACGCCCAAGCCGGTCGACGTGGCCAAGGCGCTGCCGCTGGCCTACGGCGTCGCAACGGTGCTGATCGGCATGGCCGTCCTGCTCCTCTACGCCGACATCGTCAACCCGGTCCGCCTGTCCGGATAGCCCGATGGAGTTGATCATGGACATACCGTGGTGTCCAAGTTCACGACACCACGGATTGCGCATGATCAATCTGAAGTTGCGAGAATGGAGAACATGAGCGCGATCCAGCTCGGTATGCCTGCCATGCCCGCCCCCGTGCTGGCCGAGCGGCGGCGGTCCCGGAAGATCCGGGTCGGCAAGGTCGAGGTCGGCGGTGACGCGCCGATAAGCGTCCAGTCGATGACGACCACGCCGACGACGGACATCAACGCGACGCTTCAACAGATCGCCGAGCTCACTGCGACCGGCTGCGACATCGTGCGCGTCGCCTGCCCGAGCGCAGACGACGCCGAAGCGCTGCCGGCGATCGCCAAGAAGTCGCAGATCCCGGTCATCGCCGACATCCATTTCCAGCCCAAGTACGTCTTCGCGGCGATCGACGCCGGGTGTGCGGGCGTACGGGTCAACCCGGGAAACATCCGCAAGTTCGACGACCAGGTCGGCGCTATCGCCAAGGCCGCCGCGGATGCCGGGGTGTCGATCCGGATCGGCGTCAACGCCGGCTCGCTCGACCAGCGGCTGCTGGACAAATACGGCAAGCCGACGGCGGAGGCGCTGGTCGAGTCGGCGGTCTGGGAAGCGTCGCTGTTCGAGGAGCACGACTTCCACGACTTCAAGATCTCGGTCAAGCACCACGACCCGGTCGTGATGGTGCAGGCGTACGAGATGCTCGCAGAGCGTGGCGACTGGCCGCTACATCTCGGGGTCACCGAGGCCGGCCCGGCGTTCCAGGGGACGATCAAGTCGTCTGTCGCGTTCGGGGCCCTGCTGTCCAAGGGCATCGGCGACACCATCCGGGTTTCGCTGTCCGCGCCGCCCGTCGAAGAAGTCAAGGTGGGTCTGCAGATTCTGCAGTCGCTCAACCTCCGCGAGCGCAAGCTCGAGATCGTCTCCTGCCCGTCCTGCGGGCGCGCCCAGGTCGACGTCTACACCCTCGCCGACAAGGTGACCGCCGGGCTCGAAGGCATGGAGGTGCCGCTGCGGGTGGCCGTTATGGGCTGCGTGGTCAACGGCCCGGGGGAGGCCCGAGAGGCGGACCTGGGGGTGGCGTCCGGCAATGGCAAGGGCCAGATCTTCGTCAAGGGCGAGGTCGTCAAGACAGTGCCCGAGTCGCAGATCGTCGAGACGCTGATCGAAGAGGCCATGCGCATCGCCGAGCAGATGGAGGACTCCGGCGTGCCGTCCGGCGAACCAACCGTTAGTGTCTCCTGAACAATAATCTGCTGACAATGCTCCGGCGCGCGGCCCGCGGGGAGGTCGGTGATGCTCGACGCACCGGTGGTGTACCCGCTCACGCCCGGCGACTTGGCCGAAGCGTGGGAGTTACTCGCTCGCGACCCCGTTAGCGACGTATTCGTCGGTTCGCGGGTTCACCACTCAGGGCTTGTCGCGCGCCGCCTCGGCGGTGAGCTGTGGGGGTACCGCGAGCGGGGTCAGCTGGTGTCGTTGTGTTATTCAGGAGCGAACCTGGTTCCGGTCACCGCGACACCGCCCGCCGTCCGCACGTTCGCCGACCTGGCCGGTCAGAGGCGCCGGAAGTGCTCGTCGATCGTCGGACCGGCGACTGCGGTGCTGGGCATGTGGGACCTCCTCCAGCCGATGTGGGGACCAGCACGTGACGTACGGGCCCGCCAGCCGGTCCTCGCCATCGACGGCCCGCCGGAGATCCGGCCGGATCCGGCGGTGCGGCGGGTCCGGCCCAACGAGATCGACCGGTTGCTGCCGGCGGCGATCGCGATGTTCACCGAAGAGGTCGGGGTGTCACCGATCGGCGCGGACCACGGAGCGCAGTACCGGGCCCGAGTGGCCGAACTGATCCGCAGCGGCCGGGCCTTTGCTCGCTTCGAGGACGGAGAGGTGGTCTTCAAGGCCGATATCGGCGCGGCCACGCCCCTTGCCTGCCAGATCCAGGGGGTGTGGGTGCGCCCCGATCGACGAGGCAACGGCCTGGCCGGCCCCGGCATGGCGGCAGTTGTCGAGCACGCCCGCCGCGACGTCGCGCCGATCGTGTCGCTGTACGTGAACGATTACAACGTCGCTGCCCGTGCAGCCTACCGGCGGGTGGGGTTCCGGGAGGTCGGCACGTTCGCCACCGTTCTGTTCTGAGCGGCGATCTCGGGCACACTGGCACCGTGAGACGGCGCGGC
>DATHUM010000243.1:0-1726 GCA_035462225.1 Jiangellaceae bacterium
GATGCACGAGTTGCGCCGGCGGTTCGGGATCAACGGCGCCGAGGACGACGTGACCGCCCTGCCGGTCGACGATGCCCGGGTGTACGTGGGCCTTCCCGAGCGGGAGTGCCATCTGCTGGGCGAACTCGTCCGGGGCGGCGAAGTCGGTTACGAGTTGTCGCTCGATCCGCAGACGCCGATCGTCGTTGGCGTTTACCCGATGCGCCCGGTGCCGCGCGCCTGACAGCCCGGGTGTCCGGCGCCCGACGGACCCCCTGTCGAACCCGTACTTGACACCGGAGGGGTTCACCGTACCCTTCATGGAAACGTACCATCGTCCTGGTACCTTCGGGGGGCCGGGTCAAATCCTGGTTCTGGACACGACGGTAGCGCGCAGGGGTTCATTGCCGGGCTCGTGCCCAGGGAGGCATACGTGTTTCGTTCTCGCGCCCCACGGGCGGTCGGCTCCGCCTTTGTGGCGGTCGTCTTGATCATCGGCCTGATGGCCGGCACCACCACGGCAACCCAGCAGCAAGCTGCTGGCGACGCTGCCCCGGCTGCGGCCAAACCCAAGCCCACGCCGACCCCCACACCGACACCTGATCCGACGCCCACGCCAACGCCTACGCCAACTCCCACGCCGACACCAACCTCGGACAGCCGGAACGTGTACTTCGGCGATGCGCCTGCCAGCCCCGATGGGCTCGGCAAGCTGGTGCTGACGCCTGCGACCGCGGGTAACTCCTTCGTGTTCGACGTGGTTGCCGAGAACCGCGGCACGCAGATGCTCACGCAGGCGACCTTCGGCCTTGGCGCTGGTGCTGCCAGCTGGCCGGCCGCGCCGGGACCCAGTCTGCCCGCCGGCGTCTTGATCCAGAGTGCCGTTGCCGAAGGGGCAACGTGCCCTGATGCGACCGAAATCTCGTTCTCGTGCAACCTTGGGAACTTCGCGTCCGGCAGGTCGGTCAAGGTGACATTCACGCTGCTCGCGGCTACCGAGGTAGACCCAACGTTCATCTGGGCTTCCTTCAAGGTCGCCGAGAACACCAGCGGCGACTCAGGCGCCAACCGGAACACCTTCTTCGCCGTCTCGCCGATCACGGTCGGCGAAACCAACACCGACAACAATGCCGGCTTCAAGGGTGTCGGCCAGTTCCGGCTTTCGACCGACGTCGAAACAGTCGTCGACAATGGATTGCAGACGACCGCAATCGAGGCCGCCCCAGGTTCGATGGTCTCGGGTTTCATCAGCATCGTCGAGAAGATGAACCCGACCGGCTGCCCGAATGCCCTTCCCTGCATCGGCCAGGAGGCGGAGGTCAATGTCAACAACGGCGCCGAGGTGGCTCCGTACCTGGTCTGGACCCTCAACATCAAGGGACAGGGGGCCGGGTTGAACCAGGGCGGCGTGCTCCACACGCTCGACGATGGTTCGGTGGTCGACATCCGCAACACCAAGTCGAACGCGTGCTCGGGCGCAAACGTCGACTGCATCGAGTCATACATCGTCAACAAGAAGACCGGCTTCACGACGATCATCTTCCGGACGCTGACGAACGGAAAGACGAAGGCCTACTGACGTCCTGATCGGGTCGCGGTCTCGGCGCTCGCCAGCTCGGCCAGCCGGGCAGTGACCCGCTCGGCGGAGACGCGGTTCTCCTTCTGATCGAACAGCGCCAGGGCCTCCCGCCAGGGAGGCCCTGCCGATTCGAGCCGCCCGGCCCGCGCGAACGCCTCGCCGAGCTCC
>DATHUM010000244.1:0-2673 GCA_035462225.1 Jiangellaceae bacterium
CACGGGTTTTACTGGTTCCGCCTGGGGGAGGCACTTTCGTGACCCCAGAGAACCGACTCGAAAGCGCCGTGGCCTTACTGCCCGGTTGGCTACCGCACCAGCGATGGTTCGCCGGCAAGGATCGGCCGGTCGACGACTTGCGTGTCCTGGCCGCCACATCGCTCGGAGCCGACGACCCGGCCATCTGGCACCTACTCGTCGAGGTGTCGCAAGGTCCGGACACCGACCTGTACCAGGTCCCGTTGTCAGTGCACCCGCGCCCGGACGACCGGCTGGAGCACGTCCTGCTCGGCCGGATCGAGACGGGGTATGTCTACGATGCGCTGCACGACAAGGCTGCGATGGCCGACGTCCTGGAGCGGTTCGCCCGCCAGGACGCCGTGGGTTCACTGCGGTTCATCACCGAGCCGGGTGCATCGCTGCCGCTGGGCGAGGCGTCCCTCGTGCTCACCGGCGAGCAGAGCAACACCTCGCTGGCGTACGGCGATGTCGCCTTGCTCAAGGTGTTCCGTCGCATCCAACCCGGGCTGAACCCCGACGTCGAGATCCACGATGCGCTCACCCGTGCGGGCTGCACAAATATCGCGCCGCTGCTGGGCTGGCTGGAAGGCAGCTGGGAGGACCGGCACGGCCGCCGGCAGGAGGCCAGCCTGGCCATGCTCCAGTCGTTCCTGACCACGGCGACCGACGGGTGGTCGCTGGCATCGGCCAGCGTCCGCGACCTGTTCGCCGAGGGCGACCTGCATGCCGACGAAGTCGGTGGCGATTTCGCCGGCGAAGCCGCGCGGCTGGGCGAGGCCACCGCGCAGGTGCACTCCCGGCTGGCCCAGGTGCTGCCGGTCGGCACGATGAACCCGGACGACCTCACCGACCTGGCCGACGCAATGCGGGCCCGGCTCAAGGCCGCGGTCGTCACGGTGCCCGAGTTGACCCAGCATGCCCCCGCGCTGGAGTCCGCCTTCGACGAATTGGCCGAGCTCGACGCCGACGTGCCCACGCAACGCATCCACGGCGACTTCCACCTCGGCCAGGTGTTGCGCACCGTCGTCGGCTGGAAACTCGTGGACTTCGAAGGCGAGCCGGAGAAGACACTCGCCGAGCGCACCGCGCTCGACTCTCCGATCCGCGACGTGGCCGGCATGCTGCGCTCGTTCGACTACGCGGCCTGGCACCTGCTGGTCGCCGATCACCCGGGAGACGACCAGATCACCTACCGGGCCAGCGAATGGGCCGACCGCAACAGGTCGGCATTCTGCGACGGCTACGCCCGGGCCGCCGGCCGCGACCCGCGCGACGACGCGGTGTTGCTGCGGGCCTACGAGACCGACAAGGCCGTCTACGAAGCCGTGTACGAGGCCCGTAACCGGCCGGCGTGGCTGCCCATACCGCTCGCCGCGGCAGAACGCCTCGCCGGCGCCGCCCGGTGATAGGACGTATCCACAGGAGGCACTGATGAGCTGCATCACCACGGTCGCGCCAGAGGGACCAGCAACGTGACCACTCCGTCGCTTCGGCTCGGTGAAGTTGACCTTCACCTGATCGGCGAAGGCCGGCATGAACGGCTGTGGGACGTCCTCGGCGCCCACGCCGTCAAGGACGGGACGGTGTTCGCGGTGTGGGCGCCCCATGCCCGCGAGGTGCGTGTCTCCGGCGATTTCAACGACTGGGACGGGTCGGTCGACCCGATGCGGCCGCACGTCACCGCGGGAGTGTGGGAGACGACCGTTGCCGAGGCCAGGCCGGGCCACCGGTACAAGTTCGAGATCCTCGGCGCGGACGGAGTGTGGCGGCTGAAGGCCGATCCGATGGCCTTCCACACCGAGAACCCGCCGGCTACGGCCTCGGTCGTGTACTCGTCCGAGTACGAGTGGGGCGACTCAACCTGGCTGGCCGACCGGCAGGGCTGGCACGCCCACGAGCGCCCGATGTCGGTCTACGAGATTCACCTCGGCTCGTGGCGCGGCTGGCGATCGTACCGGCAACTCGCCGACGAGCTGACGGCGTACCTCACCGAAACCGGGTTCACCCACGTCGAGATGATGCCGGTTGCCGAGCACCCGTACGGCGGCTCCTGGGGATACCAGGTGACGTCCTACTACGCGCCCACGGCTCGGTTCGGTTCGCCGGACGACTTCCGTTACCTTGTCGACCGCCTCCATCAGGCGGGCATCGGTGTGATCCTGGACTGGGTGCCCGGGCACTTCCCCAAGGACGAGTTCGCGCTGGCCAGGTTCGACGGTGCCCCGCTGTACGAGCATCCCGACCCCCGGCGCGGCGAACATCCGGACTGGGGCACCTACGTGTTCGACTACGGGCGGCCGCAGGTCAGGAACTTCCTGGTGGCCAACGCGCTGTACTGGTTCAAGGAGTTCCACATCGACGGCCTTCGCGTCGATGCCGTCGCATCGATGCTTTATCTGGACTACTCACGGTCGGACGGCCAGTGGTTGCCCAACGTGCATGGCGGTAAGGAGTACCTGGAGGCCATCTCTTTGCTGCAGGAGGTCAATGCGACCGTGTACAAGACGGTCCCCGGTGCGGTGATGATCGCCGAGGAGTCGACCGCCTGGCCCGGCGTCACGAAGCCCACGCACCTGGGCGGGCTCGGTTTCGGGCTCAAGTGGAACCTCGGCTGGATGCACGACACCTTGAACTACCTCACCCTGGACCCCA
>DATHUM010000245.1:0-1545 GCA_035462225.1 Jiangellaceae bacterium
CGTTCGCGTCGCTCGAAGGGGTTGCCGCAGGTCAGATCCCCGTAGGCGAGGATCGTTGGTGCGACACCGACCACGGCGCTCCTTGACGTCGCTGTAGCGTCGGGGGCGTGGTTCGGACCCGCAGGCCACGCGGCGCCGAGAGCGACGCGCACGACGTCGAGATCTACGCGACCGGATCCACCATCATCACCGGGCCTGGCTACGAGCGGTCCGATCAACCACGATCGCGAGCGGATGGCCTCACCCCGGTCGGCGATCAGTTCCGCCGGGCAGTCACCGTGCTCCACGACGGCCTCGACCACGCGAATCGGTTCCACGCCAAGTCCGGCCCGCGCATGGGCCCCGGCCCTCCTGCGGCTGCGTCGACCCGCGAGGGAACGAAGTCCGAGATCATCTGGCCTGTCCTGCTCGACCCTTGGCGCGCGTGGGAGTTCGCCGGGTCCGGTCAGTTGTTCGCCGAGCCGATCCCGCGACTCCAGGTCGATCAAGGGCCGGGCCCATCGCGAGCGGCGTATCCGGTGTGGACGGTTTCACTTCGCACCGGATGGGTGAAGCGTCGCGCAGCACAGCTCCAGCTCTCGGCATCGCCGTCGTTCAACGTGACGGTGCTGGAGTTGCTCCCGGCGGCTCCGCGTCGAACCGGCACCCGATCGTTCCTGCGCGCCGGACTGCCCGCGATCGAGGAGTTGGCGCGTCGGCTCCAGGCCACCCGATCACGACACGCTGGCAGCGCCTAGTGCTGTGACCACGAACGTTCGCGCGCTTCATGCTGCTCGTTGTGGTGGCCCCATCGGCGTTGGTTGTTCGCTGCGGATGCGGGCTCGGTGGCGTCGTTCGGCTTCGAGGATGCGGGGGTTCGCGGGTACGGGTGACGGCTCGGTCGGGGCCGAACAGGCCGCGCGTTGATTTCCCGGCGGCGACGCGATAGCCACAGTGCCCAGCGTGCTCTTTCACGACCGGTCTCCGGTCCCGCGAGGAGCGCATCCAGATGTCAGCTCAACGTTCGAACGCCGCGAACGACTTCGCCGTCGCGGCCGTGGCCGTCGTACCGCTCAGCGCCAACCCGGCGTCGAACACCGCCGCCGCCGTCCACTCGGCCGGCCAGGCGGCACGCGGCCGTGCTCGCCGGTTGATCGGCGTTCTCGGACACAACGAGCGCGTCGAACACCACGATCGAACCACACCGTCCGGATCGGAGGAGCGGGTTGCGGGTACGGCTCCGGCCCGGGCGTCGGCAGCGGCGGTGCGGGTTCCGGCGTCGGCGGAACCGGAGTGGGGTCGGTCATGGGTCGAACACTTCGCTACGAGATGAGGATGTTGTCCCAATGGAACGTGTAGGCAGGACGCTGGAACGGGAACTCGCTCTTGTTCGGCGTGTAGTCGTGATCGTGGAACATCACCGTCACGGTGCCGTCGGGGAACGAGCCAGGAACCGTTGCCGTCAAGCGGCCCGTTGAGCGGTCTTGGGTCGCAGTGATCGTCCCATTTCCGTTGTCGGTCATGCAGTTCTGGAAGCGAGTGGCCTTGTCAGTACCGTTGTGATAC
>DATHUM010000246.1:0-9208 GCA_035462225.1 Jiangellaceae bacterium
CATCACGCTGCAGTTCTGCGTCAACTATGGCGGCCGGGCCGAGATCGCCGATGCGGCGGCCGCCCTCGCCGCCGACGCCGCGGCCGGCCGGGTGCGTCCGGACAAGGTGACCGAGAAGACCCTCGCCCGGTATCTCTACAACCCGGATCTGGCGGACGTCGACCTGTTCGTCCGCTCGTCCGGGGAGCAGCGGACGTCCACCTTCCTGCTATGGCAGGCCGCTTACGCCGAGATGGTGGTCCTGGACACCCTCTGGCCGGACTTCGACCGCCGCCACCTGTGGGAAGCCGTGGAGATCTTTGCCAAACGCGATCGCCGTTACGGCGGCGCCCTCGACCTGCGTTGATCATGCAAGAGTGGGACGACACGCCGCCAACTGCACGACCCGGGCAATTCTGACGAATAGGCGTGTCGTCCCACCTTTGCATGATCAACGCGGGTCAGCCGGAGATCAGGCGGCTGAAGGTCCTGGCTATGACCGACGGGCGGCCGGTCAGGCGTTCCTCGGGGTCGGCCAGCCGCATCGCCGTCAGCCCGGCGTTGACCCCGAGCCAGCGCAGCGGCTCAGGCTCCCACCGGCGGGAACTGTGGCCCACCCAGGGCAGCGACGTCAGCGAGGTTCGCCTACCCAGGATCAGGTCGGCCAGCGTCCGCCCGGCCAGGTTGGACGTGCCCACGCCATCGCCGACATAGCCGCCCGCCCAGCCGATTCCCGCGCTGCGGTCCAGCCCTACCGATGCCCACCAGTCCCGGGCGATACCCAGCGGGCCGCCCCAGGCGTGAGTGAACTCGACGCCGGACAGCACCGGAAGCATCTGGGTGAGTTGCTCGTGCAGCCAGCCGAACACCCCGGAGTCGCGATCGAACGAGGGCTCGGTCCTCGACGCGTAGTGGTACGGCGCGCCCCGCCCGCCGAAGGCGAGCCGGCCGTCGACCGTCCGCTGGCCGTACGTGATCATGTGCCGCATGTCGCTGAAGGTCGGGCGGGTAACCAGCCCGATCTGCGCCCAGGTCTGCTCCGGGATCGGTTCGGTCGCGACCATCAGCGAGTAGATCGGCGCGATCGAACGGCGCATCCCGGGCAGCCGGGCCGAGAACCCTTCAGTGGCGCGAATCACGTACCGTGCGGAGACGGTGCCGAACGGGGTACGCGCCGCCCCCGGCTCGATGGCCTCGCACGGCGTCCGTTCGTAGATGACCGCGCCGTGGCGCTCGACGACCCGGGCCAGCCCGCGCACCAGCCGGGCGGGATGGATCGCCGCGCAATGCGGAGTGAACAACGCGCCCAGCGCATCAGGCACGTTGATCACCTGCCGGGCCTCTGCTGCGGACAGCAGCCGGTAGTCCTCCTGCCCGAACCCCCAGTCGCGGGCTCTTTCGACGGCGGCACGGGCGCGGTCCAGTTGCAGCGGCGTGCGGGCCACCACGATCGTCCCGCCCTTGGTCCAGCCGGCGTCGATGTTCTCGGCATCGGCGACCCTGCCGACCTCGTCCACCGTGGCGAACATCTCCCGCTGGAGCCGGACGGCTTCGGACCGGGTCGACGCCCGGGCGATCTTCTCCCACGACGCCGGGAACAGCGCCGAGCACCAGCCGCCGTTGCGCCCGGAGGCACCGAAACCGGCGATCTCCCGCTCCACCAGCGTGATCCGCAGAGACGGTTCAGCTCGCAGCAGGTAGTAGGCCGTCCACAGCCCGGTGTAGCCCGCGCCGACGATGGCCACGTCGGCGTCGACATCACCATCGAGCGACGGCCGGGGCTCTGGCAGGTCGTCGCCGGACAGCGAGTCGAACCAGTACGAGAGCGAGCGGTAACGACCCTTCAGATCTTGGACCATGCCTCGGTCAGCACCGCGCGGAGAATCTGCTCCATCTCGTCGAACTGGGCCTGGTCGCAGACCAGCGGAGGCGACACCTGGATGACGGGGTCACCCCGGTCGTCGGCGCGGCAGTAGAGCCCGGCGTCGAATAGCGCCTTGGACAGGAAGCCACGCAGCAGCCATTCGGACTCGTCGTCGGTGAACGTCTCCTTGGTGGCCTTGTCCTTGACCAGTTCGAGGCCGAAGAAGTAGCCGTCGCCGCGGACGTCGCCGACGATCGGCAGGTCGAGCAGCTTCTCCAGGGTGGCGCGGAACCGCGGTGAGTTCTCGGTGACGTGCTCGTTGAGTTGCTCCCGCTCGATAATGTCGAGGTTCGCCAGCGCGACGGCGGCCGACACCGGGTGCCCGCCCCAGGTGTAGCCGTGCGCGAAGCTGACCTTGCCCTGCGCGAACGGCTCGAACAGCCGATCGCTGACGATCATTGCTCCAAGTGGTGCGTACCCGGACGTCAGGCCCTTGGCGCAGGTGATGATGTCGGGCTGGTAGCCGTAGACGTCGGCGCCGAAGTACCCGCCCAGCCGGCCGAACGCGCAGATGACCTCGTCGGACACCAGCAGCACGTCGTACTCGTCGCATATCTCGCGGACCCGCTGGAAGTACCCGGGCGGCGGCGGGAAGCACCCGCCGGCGTTCTGCACCGGTTCGAGGAAGACCGCCGCCACGGTGTCCGGGCCCTCGAACTCGATGGCCTCGGCGATCCGGTCGGCTGCCCACCGGCCGAAGGCCTCCAGGTCGTCGCCGTGCTCAGGTGCGCGGTAGAAGTTCGTGTTCGGCACCCGGAAGGCGCTCGGCACCAGCGGCTCGTATGCGGCCTTCAGCTCGGGTATGCCGGTCAGCGACAGCGCGCCGTGCGTCGTGCCGTGGTACGCGATGGACCGGCTGATCACCTTGTGCTTGGTCGGGCGGCCGGTGAGTTTGAAGTACTGCTTCGCCAGCTTCCACGCCGACTCGACGGCCTCGCCGCCCCCGGTGGTGAAGAACACCTTGTTCAGCTCGCCGGGCGCGAGATCGGCGAGCCGGGCCGCCAGCTCGATCGCCGCCGGGTGCGCGTACGACCAGATCGGAAAGTAGGCCAGCTCGGTGGCCTGCTTGGCGGCCGCCTCGGCAAGCTCGGTCCGGCCGTGACCTACCTGGACCACGAACAGCCCGGACAGCCCGTCGAGGTAGCGGCGGCCGTTAGCGTCCCAGATGTACGGGCCCTCACCGCGGGCGATCACCGGCGCGTCGGTGTGCTCGTACGCCGACATCCGGGTGAAGTGCATCCACAGGTGGTCGTGCGCGGAACGCGCGAGAGCGGAGGCGTCAAGGTTTGCTGTCACGTATTGCATCATGACCTCTCGGACACCACGTTGGCAAGGGAATCAGTGGCGAATCACTCGTATCACTGCCGTATCTTGCGATCCGATGTTCCCTTGACGCTTGGATCCGTACTACCCTGCAGGGAAGTTCCCGTTCGAGGAAGGCCTGGCGATGGGCGACAAGCGCGTGGTCCGTAACTTCATCAACAACGAGGCGGTCGAACCGGAATCCGGCGCCACGTCGGATCTGATCAATCCCGCTACCGGCGAGGTGTACGCGACCGCTCCGCTGTCCGGCCCGGAGGATGTCGACAAGGCGATGCGCGCCGCCGCCGCGGCGTTCGAGACGTGGCGTGACGTGACGCCCAGCGAGCGCCAGCGGGCACTACTAAGGATCGCGGATGCCATAGAAGCTCGCGCCGATGAGTTGGTCGCCGCGGAATCGGAGAACACCGGAAAGCCGGTCGGTGTGACCGCCGCTGAGGAGTTGCCGCCGTCGGTGGATCAGATCCGGTTCTTCGCCGGCGCCGCCCGCATGCTGGAGGGCAAGGCGGCCGGGGAGTACCTGGCCGGTCACACGTCGTACGTCCGCCGTGAGCCGGTAGGAGTCTGTGCCCAGGTGACCCCGTGGAACTACCCGCTGATGATGGCCGTGTGGAAGTTCGCGCCGGCGCTCGCCGCGGGCAACACCGTCGTGCTCAAGCCGTCGGACACCACCCCGGTCACCACGGCCATGATGGCCGAGATCATGGGCGAGTTCCTGCCGCCCGGCGTGTTCAACGTCGTATGTGGCGACCGTGACACGGGACGGGCCCTGGTCGCGCACGACATTCCCGCGATGATCTCGGTGACCGGGTCGATCCGGGCCGGCATGGAGGTCGCCCAGTCAGCCGCCCTGGACCTCAAGCGGGTTCACCTGGAGTTGGGCGGCAAGGCTCCGGTGGTCGTGTTCGACGACGCCGACCTCGAACAGGCGGCCGAGGCCATCGCGGGTGCCGGCTACTTCAACGCCGGCCAGGACTGCACCGCGGCGACTCGCGTGCTGGCCGGCCCGCGCATTCACGACGAGTTCGTCGCCGCGCTGACCGAGCAGGCCCGCAGTACCAAGGTCGGCATGCCGGACGACGACGACGTCGTGTACGGCCCGCTGAACAATCCCAACCAGTTCGACCGGGTGAGCGGGTTCATCGACCGATTGCCCGATCATGCCGCGCTCGGCACGGGCGGCTCGAAGGTCGGAGACCGCGGCTACTTCTATGCGCCCACGGTGGTGTCCGGGCTGCGGCAGGACGACGAGATCATCCAGGACGAGGTGTTCGGGCCGGTCATCACCGTGCAGCAGTTCACCGACGAGGACGAGGCGGTGCGCTGGGCGAACGGGGTGCGCTACGGCCTGGCGTCCTCGGTGTTCACCCGCGACCACGGGCGTGCGATGCGGATGTCCAAGCGGCTCGACTTCGGCTGCGTGTGGATCAACACGCACATCCCTATCGTGGCCGAGATGCCGCACGGCGGGTTCAAGCACTCCGGCTACGGCAAGGACCTGTCGGCGTACTCGCTCGAGGACTACACGAGGGTCAAGCACGTGATGCACGCCTGGGAGTGAGCACGTCCTCATGAGTCGAAGCCGACGCCGAGCCGGTCGAGCCCGCGTAACCACAGGTTCCGCCGGCCGGCCCGGCGATCGGCGTGGGCGAGTGACCAGCGGGTCGCCTGGATGCCGGCGTAGCGCAGCGGTTCGGGCGGGAACGGCAGCGGCCTGCTGCGCACCATGTCCAGCCGGGTGCGTTCGGTGTCGGCGCCGTCGAGCAGGTCCAGCAACACCCGGGCGCCGAACCGGCTGGCTCCCACACCCAGGCCGGTGTAGCCGGTGGCGTACGCGACCCGGCCGCGCTTGGCGGTTCCGAACAGGACGCTGAACCGGCTGCTGGTGTCGATCAAGCCGCCCCAGGCGTGGGTGAACCGGATGCCTTCCAGCTGCGGAAACGTCATCGAGAAGTGTGCCGCGAGCTTGACCAGGGTCCGATCACGCTGCTCCGGACTCTCGGCCGTCGCGTTGCCGAACCCGTAGATCGCGTCGAACCCGCCCCACAGGATCCGGTCGTCCGCGGTGAGCCGGTAGTAGTGAAACTGGTTCGCCGCGTCGCCGACACCCTGCCGGTTCCGCCAGCCGATGGCCGCCTTCTGCGCAGGGGTCAGCGGCTCGGTGACGATCGCGTAATCCCACACCGGCACCACGTATGACCGCATCCTGCGCAGCAGCGGGGGACCGAACACGCTCGTCGCGAGCGCCGCCCGCCGCGCCCGGACCAGCCCGTCCGGCACCGCCGCCTGCACACCGGCACCGGCGCCGGCAACGCGCCGGACGGGGGTGTGCTCGTAGATCCGCACGCCGAGCCGCAGACAGGCCTCGCGCAGCCCCCAGGCCAGCTTGGCCGGATGCACCATCGCGGTGTCGTGACTCCACAGGCCGCCGAGGTACAGCGGCGAGTCGATCTCCGCACGAACCGAGTCGCGGTCCAGCAACTCCGCCTGCTGGCCGACGGCGGCCGCTTCGTCCGCGGCTTCGCGCAGGTCGTCGAGTTGCCACGGCTCGACGGCGACGGCCAGCTCGCCCGTGCGCTCGAACTCGGCATCGATGCCGTACGTGCGTACCGCCTTCTCGATGCCGTCCAGATTCTCCCGGCCCAGCCGTTCGAGGGTCTCGATCTCCGCGGGGTACCGGTGCAGGCCGTTGGCGAGCCCGTGAGTCAGGCTGGGTGAGCAGAACCCGCCGTTGCGGCCGCTCGCCGCCCAGCCGCAGGTGCGCGCCTCGAGCAGGACGACCTCCCGGGCCGGATCGTCCTCCTTTGCCTGTAGTGCCGTCCACAGCCCGGTATACCCGCCTCCGATCACCAGCAGGTCGGTCTCGAGCGAACCGCGCAGCGGCGGCACCGGCTCGGGCGCGGCCGGGTCGTCCTGCCAGAACGGCACCGAGGCCGCATCGGCGAGCGCCCGGCGCGCGGCAACACGCGATCCGCCGGTACCGGAGTAGTACGGCACGGCCCGCTCAGCGCATCCGCCGGCGCCGGCCGGCGAACTGCCCGATGATGACGGCGGCCAGTGCCGCGACGAACATCATCGTCCCGATGACGTTCACCTGAGGTGGCATTCCGCGCTGGGCGGCGCCCCAGACGAACATCGGGAACGTGACTTCGGATCCGGCGTTGAAGTTCGTGATGATGAAATCGTCGAACGACAGCGCGAACGCCAGCAGCGCGGCGGCCACGATCCCAGGCAGGGCGAGCGGGAACGTGACTCGCCAGAACGTGGTGCGCTCGTCGGCGTAAAGATCCATCGCGGCCTCTTCGAGCCGCGGGTCGAGAACCGCCAGCCGGGCCTTCACGGTGACGATCACATAGCTCAGCAGGAACATGATGTGCGCGATGAGGATCGTCCAGAACCCCAGCGGGACGATCGCGGCGTTCACGAACAGTGCGAGCAGCGATGAGCCCATGACCACTTCGGGCGTGGCCATCGGGAAGAAGATCAGCACGTTGGTCCCGCCGCGCCCGCGGAATCGGTGCCGGGTCAGCGCGAATGCGGCCAGCGTGCCGAGCACCACCGCCGCGAGCGTGGACAGCACCGCGATGCGCAGGCTCAGCCCCAGCGCCTCGCACAGACCCGCCACCGAACAAGGGTCGGTCCATGCGTTGACGGAGAACTCGTTCCAGCTGTAGTTGAACCGGCCCGCCGGTCGGTTGAACGACAACACCACCACGACCACGTTCGGGATGAGCAGGTAGGCCAGCGCGGCCAGTCCGGCAATGAGCACGATGTGCTCGCGCAGCCAGCCGAGCGGCGAGCGCCGCGGTCTGGCCGCCTTCGCAGGGCCGGCTTGCAGGAGGGTCATCAGAGCAACCTCTCCGTGCCGGCGCGGCGCACGTACATCGACACGATCGCGACCACGCCGACCATGAGCGTGAACGACAGGGCGGCGGCAGTGGGGTAGGCGAGCACTCGCAGGAACTGCGCATCGATAACGTTCCCGATCATCGCCGTGGCCGGCATGCTGCCCAGCAATTGGGCGTTGATGTAGTCGCCGCAGGCGGGGATGAAGGTCAGCAAGGTCCCGGCGACCAGGCCGGGCATCGACAACGGCAGGGTGATCTTCCGGAACGCGGCGAACGGTGAGGCGTAGAGGTCGCTTGCCGCCTCGATCAGCCGGACGTCGAGCCGCTCCAGGGTGGCGTACAGCGGCAGGATCATGAACGGCAGGAAGTTGTACGTCAGGCCGGTGATGACCGCGAGCGGGGTGGCGAGTATCCGGTCGTCGGTGGTCAGCCCGATTGCGCTGAGCACGTCGGTGATCCGCAGCGCGTTCAGGACTTCGACCACGATGCCGTTGTCGGCGAGGATCGTCTTCCAGGCCAGCGTCCGGATCAGGAAGCTGGTGAAGAACGGTGCGATGACCAGGATCAGCAACACGTTGCGCCACCGGCCGGCTTTGAACGCCATCGTGTACGCGAGCGGGTACGCGATGAGGAGGGCCAGGACGGTCGCCGCCCCGGCGTAGAGCAGCGACCGCAGCATCTGCGGCCAGAACCGGGACCACGCGTCGAGGTAGTTCGAGAACGAGAAGGTCAGCGCGTAGCCCTCGTAGATCGACCCGGTCTGAAGGGACGTCGAGAACAGTGTGATCGTCGGGACTACGAAGAAGATCGCCAGCCAGGCCAGGGCCGGGAGCAACAGCAGGTAAGGCAGCCGGCGCGAGCGAAGCCGCGGGGGTGGGGGAGGCGGGGTCGGGAGTCCCGGGTGGACGAGGCCGGGCGGCTCTGCGGTTGGCGCGCTCACAGCGCGGCTCCGGCCGGATCCAAGCCCGCGTCGGCGGCTTGGCGTACGTCGAGAGCGAAGGTGTGGGCGGGATCCCAGGACACTTCGACCTCGACGCCGGGCGCCATCGGCTGGTGCCGGCCGGCGTTCTGCACGAAGGCCGTGAGTTGCAGGCCCGCGTCGGTGCGCACGGCGTACTCGGTCGAGACTCCGATGAAGCGCGACTCGGTCACGACGGCGGCCAGCCGGTTCGGCTGCGACGCAGTGCCGGACACCTGATCGGCCGGAGTGAGGTTCAGCTTCTCCGGACGCACGCCGACGTGGACTTGGTCGGTGTCCGGCATCCGGTCCGTGGGAACCGCCAGCCGGCCACCGGGCACCGCGACGATCGCCAGGTCGCCGTCCCGACTCTCCACGGTGCCGTCGATGAGGTTGGACTGGCCGAGGAAGTTGGCGACGAACGTCGTCCGCGGGCGCTCGTACAGCTCGACCGGAGAGCCGAGTTGCTCGATTCGCCCGCTGTTCATGACGGCGACCGTGTCGGCCATCGTCATGGCTTCTTCCTGGTCGTGCGTGACGTGGACGAACGTGGTGCCGACGTCGGCCTGGATCCGCTTGAGTTCCAGCTGCATCTGGCGGCGCAGCTTGAGATCGAGCGCTCCAAGGGGTTCGTCCAGCAGCAGCACGCTCGGATTGTTGATCAGCGCCCGGGCCACCGCCACGCGTTGCTGCTGGCCGCCGGAGAGCTGAGCGGGTCGCCTCCCCTCGTACCCGCTCAGCTCCACCATGGCGAGCATCTGCTCGACCTGGGCCGCGACATCCCGCACTCCCCGGCGGCGCAGCCCGAACGCCACGTTCTGGAACACGTCCAAGTGCGGGAACAGCGCGTAGTTCTGGAACACCGTGTTCACCGGCCGCCGGTACGGCTTCCGTCCGGCCAGGTCGATGTCGCCGATCAGTATCCGCCCGCTGGTCGGCTCCTCGAGCCCGGCGACCATCCGTAAGGTGGTCGTCTTACCGCAGCCGGAAGGGCCGAGCAACGCGAAGAACGAGCCCGAAGGGATCGTCAGGTCGATCCCGTCGACGGCGGCGACGGAACCGAATCGCTTGTACAGCGAGACCAGGCGGAGTGCTCCGTCGCCGGCAACGGAGAGCGGATCGCTCATCGATGGTTCCCACGTGCGTCAGGCGCCGATGATCGTGGTCCAGCGCTCTGTC
>DATHUM010000247.1:0-9593 GCA_035462225.1 Jiangellaceae bacterium
CGTGCAGCGAGACGCCGGTGTGGTATCGGCCGAGAAGACCTCGTTGCTCGAGCAGGTCGAACAGGCCAGTGACCGCAGCACGGCGCTCGAGGGCGAGGTGTCCGAACTGGAGGACGACATCCTCGAGATCGAAACGCGCGCCGGTAAGAACACCGTCCAGGGTGAGGAGCTGCGCCAATTGATGGCCGCCGCACAGGCCGTGGTCGGCACGGCCCCCGTCGCCGGCCCCGGGATCGTCGTCACGGTGAACAACCCGGCCCCCGGAGGAGAGTTGGACGAATGCGACCCCAGCCTGCAGGTCGTACTCGACTACGACCTTCAGCAGGTGCTCAACGGGTTGTGGGCAGTCGGAGCGGAGGCCGTGAGCATCAACGACGAGCGGGTCACGCCGCTCACCGCGATGCGGTCGGTCAACGACGTGATCCTGGTCAACATCAGGCCCATCGCGCCGCCGTACGTGATCAGCGCGATAGGTGATCCGCAACGGCTGGCCGGCGAGTTCCTGGACGGGCCGGGCGGAAAGTACCTTCAGCAGATATTCCAGACGTGCGGGATCCAGTTCACCATCGAGAACCGCGAGTCCCTTAGGCTGCCTCGGGGTGCCGCGAACCTTCAAGTGGCAGAGTCCCCAACCACCAGCACCGAAGCGAGGAGGCGCTCGTGATACCGGCCATCGGCCTGCTACTCGGCATCGCCGCCGGCCTGATGCTGGACGTCCAGGTGCCGCTGACGCTTCAGCCGTATCTGCCGATCGCCGTTGTCGCCGCCCTCGACGCCGTGTTCGGCGGGGTGCGGGCGGTCATGGACGGCGTGTTCGACGACAAGGTCTTCGTCATCTCGTTCATCTCCAACGTGCTGATCGCGGCGTTCATCGTCTTTCTGGGCGACCAGCTCGGTGTCGGCGCGCAGTTGTCCACCGCGGTGATCGTCGTTCTCGGTATCCGTATCTTCACCAACGTCGCCAACATCCGGCGGCACTTGTTCCATGCCTGATCACGCCCACGGCAAGTTCGTCCCGCCCAGCCCGCGCGGCGGACCGCGGCGGCTGTGGAAGGCGTTCACGGCCCGGCCCGACGGAGGTCAGGTGGTGGTCGCCGGGCTGATCGCCGCGCTTGGCTTCGGGGCCGTCGTGCAGGTACGCGCGGACGAGAGCGACCAGTTGGCGCAGGCCCGCCGGTCGGAGCTGGTGCAGATCCTCAGCGACCTCAACCAGCGCAACAGCCGGCTCGAAGACGAGGTCGCTGAGCTTCAGGCGGCCCGGCGCGAGCTACAGAGCGGAGCACAGACGGAGGAGGCGGCGCTCGAGCAGACCGCCACCCGCGCCCGGCAACTGGCGATCCTGGCCGGAACGGCGCCGGCGAGCGGGCCGGGTGTCGTGGTGACGATCGCCGACCCTTCAGAGCGCGTCCAGGCCCGCCACGTCATGGGGGTTGTGCAGGAGCTTCGAGTGGCCGGAGCCGAGGCGATCCAGCTCGAAGGGGGCAACGACAACGTGGTCCGAATCGGGGTGGACTCGTACTTCCTCGACCCGGACGGCGTGCTGACGGTCGACGGTGTGCCGATCACGCGGCCGTACGTCCTCACCGTCATCGGCGACCCGTCGGCGCTCAACGCGAGCGTGCTGTTCCTCGGCGGCAGCAAGGAGATCCAGGATGAGTCTTTGGTCGAGGAGCACGAGGACCTGCTTGTCGACGCGGTGCGGGAGCCGGAACGGCCCGAGTACGCCCGGCCGGCCCCCGACGACAACTGACCGGCTGTGGAGGAAGGGGCGGAACAGGTGTATCCGGAAGATCTGAAGTACACGTCGGAGCATGAGTGGGTCCGGGATCCGGGTGAGACTCCGGGGACGGTACGGGTCGGCATCACGCACTATGCGCAGGATCAGCTCGGTGACATCGTGTACGTCAAGCTGCCCCAGGTCGGCGAGGCCGTCGTGGCCGGGGAGCCGTGCGGTGAGCTGGAGTCGACGAAGAGCGTCAGTGACCTTTACGCACCGGTGAGCGGCACGGTGACAGCCGTCAACGAGGAGTTGTCGAGCCGCCCGGAGCTGGTGAACTCGGACCCGTACGGCAACGGCTGGCTCGTCGACATCGCCGCGACCGACCTGGACGCGGAGACCGGCCTGCTGTCCGCCGCGGACTACCAGGAGCAGATCTCGGCCTAGCGGTGCCCGGCGTCGGTTGACCCGGCGGGCCGAGCCCATCTAGGTTGCCACCAACCATCAACCTCAGGTACCGGTCGAGGGTGAGAACTGACATCCTTGGAACGGCACCACTGTTGTCGATCCGCGAGGCTGCTCGCGGCGGGAGGACGCTGCCGATGCCGTTCTGTACCCAGTGCGGTCACGAGAATCCCGCAGACGCGAAGTTCTGCTCCCAGTGCGGCTCGCGTCTGGTGACCGCGCCCGCTGCCGAGCCGGCCGCTGAGGTCACTAGCACGATGGCCCTGCAGCGCGAGGACGTCGAGCGGGACGAGGTCGGTGACCTCGGGCCCGCGGACCAGGCTGCGGTCGATGCCCTGCCCGCCGGTAGTGCGTTGCTGGCGGTCCTGCGCGGCCCGAACGCCGGCAGCCGCTTCCTGCTCGACACCGACGTGGTCAAGGCCGGACGTCACCCGGACTCGGACATCTTCCTGGACGATGTCACTGTGTCGCGGCGGCACGCAGAATTCCGGCGCACGCCGGAGGGCTTTGTGGTCACGGACGTGGGAAGTCTGAACGGCACGTACGTGAATCGCGACCGGATCGACGAGGTGCTGCTCAAAGGCGGCGACGAGGTCCAGGTCGGCAAGTACCGGTTGGTCTACTACGCGAGTCAGCACGGGTTCGGAGGCGGCGTGCGGTGAGCGCGCTTCCGGCGCGCCGGACTATGAGCATCGGGGAGGTGCTGGCGCAACTTCGCGCCGATTTTCCCGACGTCACGATTTCGAAGATCCGATTCCTGGAGTCCGAAGGCCTGGTGGAGCCCGAGCGGGCACCCTCTGGTTACCGGCGGTTCAGCCACGACGATCTGGCTCGGCTGAGGTACGTTCTCACCGTCCAGCGCGACCACTATCTGCCGCTGCGAGTGATCAAGGAGCAGCTCGAGCAGCTGGACCGAGGTGTCGAGCTCGGATCGGAAGCGGGTGAGGCCCCCGACAGGGGTCATCGGCCGGGCGTGCCGCATGTGGTCGCCGCCGTGGCGGCCGATCCGCGAGAAGTGCGGCTCAACCGGACCTCCCTGGTCGAGGCCGCCGGAATCACACCCGAGTTGCTCGCGGAGTTGGAGTCGTACGGGCTGGTCGTCGCGCGCGGGGGCGCCTTCGGCGCCGACGGCCTGCTCATCGCTCGAACGGCCGGTGAGCTGGCCGAATACGGGATAGGGCCGCGCCACCTTCGCACCATCTTGAGCGCGGCCGAGCGCGAGGCCGGGCTCGTCGAACAGGTCGTCGCCCCCATGCTGCGCCAGCGCAGCGCCGAGGCGCGGGGGCGGGCCAACGAGGTGGCCCGCGAGGTGGGCCGGCTCACCGGACGCCTACACGCCACCCTCGTCGAATCCCGAGTGCGTCAGCTGGGTGGCCGCTGAGCCTACGAACGGCCAACCTCGGCGCTGCCCTAATGTGTGCTCGCAGAACACGGAGTAACGTGGATGCCGTGAGAGAGCTCGACGTGGTCGGTGTCCGGGTGGAAATGCCATCGAACCAGCCGATCGTTCTTCTTCGTGAGAGCGACGGCGAGCGCTATCTTCCCATCTGGATCGGAGCAGTCGAAGCGACTGCCATCGCGTTCGCCCAGCAGGGCATGACGCCACCGCGCCCGCTCACCCATGACTTGTTCAAGGACGTGCTCGACGCGCTGGGCGCCCGGCTGGAGCAGGTACTCATCACCGAGATGCGCGATAGCACCTACTACGCCGAACTCGTATTCAGCGGCGGCGTGCGGGTCAGCTCCCGGCCGTCCGACTCGATCGCAATCGCGCTGCGGACCGGAACCCCGATCTTCGCCGCCGAACCGCTGCTCGACGAGGTCGGCATCCTGATCACGGAGGGCAACGATGTCGATCGCGAGGACGAGGTGGAGCGGTTCCGCGAGTTCCTCGACCACGTGTCTCCCGAAGACTTCGGCAGTGAACGCTGATTCAGTTCGATCACGTTCAGCAGGCGGCCCGACGCACCTACATGCTCGCGTGCCTGTAGGTACGTGGGCCGGCCTGCTGAACGTGATCGAACGGAACAGTCTGAAGTTTGGGTTGAGACTCGTCCCGCGTGTTGGATTGACCGGGTCCCGTCCGCGCCCTAGCGTCACGAGTGGTCGAGTCAATTTCACGGAGGGATCGGCGTGAGCGGAGACAGCACACGCGGCGCTGGCCCGGCAGGGGGCGCTGATCGCGACGCCGCGGCCGAAGCCAGCCGACAAGGGCTGCTGTTCGAGGGCATGGTCGGGCCGGTCCCGGAGGACGTCGGTTATCGCGGCCCGACCGCGTGCGCAGCGGCCGGGATCACCTACCGGCAGCTGGACTACTGGGCCAGGACGGGACTGGTCGAGCCGTCGATCCGACCGGCTCACGGGTCCGGCAGCCAGCGGTTGTACTCGTTCCGGGACGTCCTCGTTCTGAAGATCGTCAAGCGGCTGCTGGACACCGGAGTCTCGTTGCAGCAGATCCGCCAGGCAGTGCAGCACTTGCGTGAGCGCGGTGTCCAGGACTTGGCCGGCATCACTCTCATGAGCGACGGAGCCAGCGTCTACGAGTGCACCTCGGCCGACGAGGTGGTCGACCTGGTGCAAGGCGGCCAGGGCGTGTTCGGCATCGCCGTGGGGCGGGTATGGCGAGAGGTCGAGGCCACTCTCATCGAGCTGCCGGCCGAGCGTCCGGGCGAGGAAGGCACCCCGCACCCGAGCGACGAGCTCGCGGCCCGCCGCCGCAGCCGCGTGGCCGGCGTCTGACGATCCGGCCGGTTGATCACGTTCGGCATGCGCCACCCTGCCGTACCATGCGCACGCGGGTGGTACGGCGCCGAGACACCTGGTGGGCGGCCCACCGAATCGCCGTTCGCCCAACCGGCCGAGCCGCGTTACGCTAACTGTCGAGCCGTCGAATCCGGCCGGGAGAGACCCCGCAGCAACCCGGGGCGCCGAAGGGGCAACACCCCGTCAACCTCTCAGGCACGAAGGACTGGTCGGGCGAGGCAACTCTGGAGGGCATCCGTTGGCTCGACAGAGGGGGACACCACAGCCCAATAGGAGCTATGCCGATGTCCCAAGCGCTATCCGAGATCAGTGCGTCCGCCCCCTTCGCTGCCCGCCACATCGGCCCGCGCGACGGCGAGATCGCCCGAATGCTGGAGCACGTCGGCTTCCCGAGCCTGGACGCGCTGATCGACGCCGCGGTACCCGCCGGTATCCGCCAGGCCGGCGAATTGGACCTGCCCGCCGCGGCGACCGAGCAGGAGACTCTGGAGGAACTCCGCGGCCTGGCCCGGCGGAACCAGCGGCTTGTCCAGATGATCGGTCTTGGCTACTACGACACGGTCACGCCGCCGGTCGTAGTGCGCCGCGTCCTGGAGAGCCCTGCCTGGTACACCGCGTACACGCCGTACCAGCCGGAGATCTCGCAAGGCCGGCTCGAGGCGCTGTTGAACTTCCAGACCATGGTGGCCGACCTCACCGGCCTGCCGACCGCCAACGCCAGCCTGCTGGACGAGGCGACGGCCGCGGCCGAGGCGATGACACTGATGCGGCGGTCGACCCGCACGACGAGCAGTCGGCTCGTCGTCGACGCGGACTGTCTGCCGCAGACCATCGCGGTGATCCAGACGCGAGCAGAACCGCTCGGCATCGAAGTGGCGGTGGCCGACCTGGACGCCGGGCTGCCCGACGGCGACTTGTTCGGCCTGGTGCTGCAGTATCCCGGCGCGTCGGGACGGGTTCGGGATCTGCGGCCACTGATCGACGCAGCGCACGAACGGTCGGCGCTGGTCAGCGTCGCGGCGGACCTGCTCGCTCTGACCCTGCTGGTCCCGCCGGGGGAGCAGGGCGCGGACATCGCGGTCGGTTCGTCGCAGCGCTTCGGCGTGCCGCTCGGTTACGGCGGCCCGCACGCCGGGTTCATCGCGGTCCGGGCCGGGCTGGAGCGTGGACTGCCCGGTCGGCTCGTGGGTGTTTCGGTCGACGCCGACGGCGCACCTGCTTATCGGCTGGCGCTGCAGACGCGTGAGCAGCACATCCGCCGCGAGCGGGCGACGTCCAACATCTGTACCGCGCAGGTGCTGCTTGCCGTGGTCGCCTCGATGTATGCGGTGTGGCACGGCCCGGAAGGGCTGCGCGACATCGCGCGCCGGGTGCACGGGCACGCGACGACCCTTGCCGCCGGCCTTCGGGCCGGTGGTGTCCCGGTTGTCCACGACATGTACTTCGACACCGTCCTTGCACGTGGTCCCGGCCGGGCAGAGGCGGTGGTCGCCGCGGCCGCCACGCTCGGGGTCAACCTCGGGCTCGCCGATGCCGATCACGTTCGGATCGCCTGCGACGAGGTGACCACCTCGGCACATCTTGAACTGGTGTGGAAAGCCCTAGGTGCCTCCGGGGTGGAGGCCCGAACCGAGTTTGCCGTTCCGGCTGATCTGCGCCGCACAACGGAGTTCCTCACCCACCCGGTCTTCGCGGTTCACCGCTCGGAGACGTCCATGCTGCGGTACCTGCGCCGGCTCTCGGACCAGGATTACGCGCTGGACCGGGGCATGATCCCGCTCGGTTCCTGCACGATGAAGCTGAACGCCACCACCGAGATGGAACCGATCACTTGGCCCGGATTCTCCGGTATCCATCCGTTCGCTCCGATCGAGCAGGCGCAGGGCTATCTGGAACTGATCCGGCAACTCGAGGCCTGGCTCGCGGCGATCACGGGGTACGACGCGGTGTCCATCCAGCCGAACGCGGGTTCGCAGGGTGAGTTCGCCGGGTTGCTCACGATCCGGGCCTTCCACCGCTCGAACGGTGACGATCTGCGTGACGTCTGCCTGATCCCGTCGAGCGCGCACGGTACCAACGCCGCATCCGCTGTCATGGCCGGCATGCGTGTCGTCGTGGTGGCGGCGGCCGACGACGGGACGGTCGACCTGGACGACCTGAGGGCGAAGATCGCCGAACACCGGCACCGCCTCGCGGCGATCATGGTGACCTATCCATCTACGCACGGGGTGTACGAAGAGGGCATCACCGAACTGTGCCGTCTGGTGCACGAGGCCGGCGGGCAGGTGTACGTCGACGGGGCCAACCTCAACGCGCTGGTCGGAGTGGCCAAGCCCGGGCAGTTCGGCGCGGACGTGAGCCACCTGAACCTGCACAAGACGTTCTGCATCCCGCACGGCGGCGGCGGGCCCGGCGTGGGGCCCATTGGCGTGCGGTCTCACCTCGCGCCGTTCCTGCCGAATCATCCGCTGCTGCCCGAAGCCGGGCCGGCGACCGGCGTCGGCCCGATCTCCGCAGCGCCGTTCGGGTCGGCGTCGATCCTGCCGATCTCGTGGGCGTACGTCCGGATGATGGGTCCGGCGGGCCTGACACTGGCCACCAAGATCGCCGTCCTGTCGGCCAATTACGTCGCAGCCCGGTTGGGTGAACACTTTCCCGTGCTGTACACGGGAACGAACGGGCTCGTAGCGCACGAGTGCATCGTCGACCTGCGCCCGCTGACCAGGGCCACCGGTATCACGGCCGAGGACGTGGCCAAACGCCTGATCGACTACGGGTTCCACGCACCGACCATGTCGTTCCCGGTCGCCGGGACGCTGATGATAGAGCCGACCGAGAGTGAGGATCTGGCCGAGATCGACCGCTTCTGCGACGCCATGATCGCGATTCGAGGCGAGATCGACAAGGTCGCGGCAGGGGAGTGGCCGGCGCAGGACAACCCGCTGCGCAACGCACCGCACACCGCGGCCACGCTGGTGTCCGAGTGGTCGCACCCGTACTCGCGGGAAACGGCCGTGTTCCCGGTGGCATCGGTGCGTGAGGACAAGTACTGGCCGCCGGTACGACGGATCGACGGGGCGTATGGCGACCGTCACCTGGTGTGCACGTGCCCCGACCCGTCGGCCTTCGAGGGGTGACGGGCCGCACCGTCCTCGACCCCTCGCGGATCGGGTCGAACCCCGAGAGGATGTCGGGGAATGTTCACCCTCGAGTGCGACGTTTGGTGCTGTGGCGGCGCCTACGATCAGAGGTCAGGGCGATGGCCGAGAGGGGAACACGTGATCGACGGAATCGTCGAGGCCGCCGAAAGCGCGATGGGCTCGCCGTGGATCTACCTGGCGTTGCTGGCGTTCGCGGCGATCGACGCGTTCTTCCCGGTGGTGCCCAGCGAGACGCTGGTGATCAGCGCGGGCGTGTTCGCCGCCACCAGCGCCGATCCCAACCTGATGCTGGTCATCCTCAGTAGCGCAGCCGGCGCGTTCATCGGAGATCACATCTCGTACTTCATCGGGAGGCACGGCGGTGCGCGCCTGGTGGCAAAGGCAGGGGCGGAATCGCGCTCGCGCAAGGCGTTCGATTGGGCGGCGCGCACGCTCTACAAGCGCGGTGGGCTGATCCTGGTGATCGCGCGCTACGTTCCTTTCGGACGGACCGCGACGACGTTGACCTGTGGCACCGTCCGGTACCCGCTCAAGAAGTTCACGTTCTTCGATGCCATCGCCGCCATTTCGTGGGGTGGCTACGCGGCCATGATCGGTTATCTCGGTGGCCAGGCGTTCGAAGACGAGCCGTTGCTCGGCCTTGCGACCGGGCTCGCGATCGCGATCGGCATCACCGTCGCTGTCGAACTGATCCGATACGTCCGGGAGCGCCGGTCGCAGGTTTCGACCGGCCAGCCTGTGCAGCCGGCCGAGGCCGTTCCCGCCGAGTCGGAGAGTTAGGCGGCCTGCGATGTCGAGGACATGTTGAAATCCGGCACCCGCAGCGCCGGCATGGCGGTGCGCGGGAAGTAGTCGCCCCATTCCCGGCTGAACGCCGGCAACGTCGCCCCTGCCTGGCTGAACCGGTCCAGCAGCGACACCGGGCTCTCGTTGAACCGGAAGTTGTTGACCGAGCCGACCACCTCGCCGTTCTCCACCAGGTACACCCCATCTCGTGTGAGCCCGGTCAGCAGCAGCACCTGCGGGTCGACCTCGCGGATGTACCAGAGGCAGGTGAGCAGCAGCCCGCGCTCGACGCCGGCGACCAGGTCGTCGGCGGTCCCCGTCGCCCCGGCCACGGACATGGCCAGGTTGTCGACCACGGGTGTCATCTCCAGGCCGGTCAGCGTGGTGGAGTGCCTGGTCTGCTGCAGCGCGTTGAGCGTGCCGCCGCTGATCCACTCGGTATGCGAGATGGGCAGCCCGTTGTCGAAGACGCTCTGGTGTGCCCCCGAAGCATGGGCTACGACGAACGGCGCGCACTGCATGCCGGACGCCGCGGGATCGGACGACAACGTGACGGGATGCCGGGAGAGGCGCTCGCCGACCCGGGTGCCGCCACCGGCCTTGGAGAACACCGTCCGGCCGTCATGGGCGTCGCGGGCGCTCATCACCCAGTAGACGTAGATCATCAGGTCCGACACGGCGGTGGGCGGCAGCACGGTGTC
>DATHUM010000248.1:0-3088 GCA_035462225.1 Jiangellaceae bacterium
CGCGCGACGTGGACACGATCCGGACTGCACTGCGTGGAGGCGTTGTCCACTACTTGATCAAGCCGTTCACCTTCGAGAACCTGCGGGATCGTCTCGAACGATATGCGGCGGCCCAGCACCGGTTCGACAGCTCGGGCGACGTGGCACAGGATGACGTGGATCGTCTGTTCGGGGCGCTCCGGTCGGCTCGGTCCAGCCTGCCAAAAGGGCTTGCCCGGCCCACGGCCGAGCTTGTTGCCGGCACCCTCCGCCGCGCCGGCGGCGATCTGTCGGCGGCCGAAGCAGCGGCTGTAGCCGGGTTGTCACGGGTGAGTACCCGCCGATACCTGGAGTACTTCGTCGCAGCCGGCCTAGCGGCAGTCCGGCTGAAGTACGGCGGAACTGGCAGACCCGAACGCCGATACCGGTGGAAGGGGAGCTGACGGCCGCCGGCCGGCAAATAACTGGGGGTGTGGCGGGCACGCCTCGCTATCAATCCTCTGTGCCGATTGCGATCTTTTCGGCCTCGCGTCCGCGAGTTCGGGCGACGATCCTCGGTACGTAGGGCAATACCAACGCGACCACGGCAAGAAGCAAGAGGCACAGCGTCAACGGCCGGGTGATGAACACAGACAGGTCTCCGTCGGAGACCAGCAGGGCGCGGCGGAACTGTATCTCCATCATCGGACCAAGAATGACACCCAAGATCACCGGCGCCAGCGGGAAGTCATGCTGCCGCATGAACAGCCCGACGATGCCTATCCCGTAGGCGACCAGCACATCGAAGATGCTGCCGGAGATCCCGTACACACCGAGGGTCGCGAACACCAGGATGCCGGCGTAGAGCACCGGCCGAGGGATCTGCAGGACCTTGACCCAGATCCGGATCAGCGGAAGGTTCAGCGCGAGCAGGATGACGTTCCCGATGTAGAGGGACGCGATGAGCGCCCACACCAGGTCCGGCGACTTCTCGAACAGCTGCGGGCCCGGCTGCAGGTTGAAGATCTGGAACGCGGCGAGCAGGACCCCCGCTGTGGCTGAGGTGGGAATCCCAAGCGTCAGCAACGGCACCAGGACGCCCGAGAACGACGCGTTGTTCGCCGCTTCGGGTCCGGCGACGCCTTCGATGGCACCGCTGCCGAACTCCTCCTTGTGCTTGGAGCGGTGCTTCTCGTAGGTATACGACAGGAACGTCGGGATCTCCGCGCCTCCGGCTGGGAGGGCGCCGAACGGGAAGCCGATTCCGGCGCCGCGAATCCACGGCATGAAGGAGCGCCGCCAGTCGTCACGGCTGAGCCAGCCGAACCGGCCCTTCGCTGGTTCCAGTGGGGCAACGTGCTCGGGGATCTGGCCGGGCCTGCTTGCGACGTAAAGCGTCTCGCCGATCGCAAACAGGCCGACGATGACGATGACGATGTCAACGCCGTCGAGCAGTTCCAGGCGGCCGAATGCGAACCGGTCCTGGCCGGTCAGCTGGTCGATGCCGACGAGTCCGAGGAACAACCCGAGGAACAGCGACATGAGCCCGCGCACGAGAGAACGGCCGACCAGCGCCGTGACCGACACCATGGCGAGGATGGCGAGAGCGAAGTAGTCCGATGCCCGGAACTTGACCGCGACGGAGGCGACCGGCTCGGCCACGAACGTCAGCAGGACGATAGAGATGGTGCCGGCAACGAAAGACCCGATGGCAGCGGTGGCCAGCGCTGTGCGGGCCCGGCCCCGCCGGGCCATCTGGTAGCCCTCGATGGCGGTCGCGACCGAAGCCGACTCGCCGGGTGTGTTGACCAGGATCGAGGTCGTCGAGCCCCCGTACATCGCGCCGGCATAGATCCCGGCGAACATGATGAAAGCCCCCGTCGGGTCGTTCATGCTGAAGGTGAGCGGCAGCAGCAGCGCGATCGTCAAGGCCGGTCCGATGCCCGGAAGAACACCGATGAGCGTGCCGAGTGTTGCGCCGAGCGCGGCGAACAGCAGATTTTCCGGGCTCAGGACGGTGTCGAAGCCTTGCAAGAGATCACTGAAGACGTTCACAGCGGGATCACCCCCTGAGGCAGTGGGATGTCCAGCAACCTGGTGAAGCCTAGGTAGATGACGATTGGCACTGTGACACCAACGACCAGGTCTCGGCCTATGCGGCGGCTGCCGAGCAGCCGCGCCGCAACGACGAAGAAGGCGGCCGTGGCCAAGACGTAGCCCACTCCGGAATGCTCAACGGCCAATGAGTAGCCGACAAGCGCCGCGGTCAAGCCCGCGGGTGTTCGCCAGTTCCACCGCGCACGAG
The DNA here is from genome assembly GCA_035462225.1 of Jiangellaceae bacterium. Taxonomy (GTDB): domain Bacteria; phylum Actinomycetota; class Actinomycetes; order Jiangellales; family Jiangellaceae; genus JASLBX01. The sequence goes on from DATHUM010000248.1 coordinate 2,264, forward strand.
CGCCCGGAATCTCGTCGGCCTCGTGGCGGCTGACCCAGGCCGGCACCACTACCTGCTCCAGCAGGTACACCACGGCCAGCACGATCCAGCCCACTGTCACCACGACTGGCCATAACCGCGGGCCGTCGATCGTGAGGCCGCTCTCTCCGGCTTCAGCGATCGCCTCACGAAGGAGGAGTAGGCCAGCGGCCAGCACGACAAGGCCAAGGATCCGGGACTGCTCGCGGCGCTGGTCCTGGTCGGAGGCGGCGGCGGACACCGCCTCCGACCGCGGCTGGCCGCTGGTCACGGCCATCTACTCGGCCAGTCCTATGTCTGTGAGCACCTCGGTGATCCGGGTACTCTCGTCCTGGAAGAACGTCGCGGCCTTGTCGCCGTTGACGTAGAAGTCCTCCCAGCCCTGCTGTTCGAGAACCTCCTGCCACTCGGGGGACGAGCGCATTTCGTCGATCAGCGTCACGATCGATGCACGCTCCGCGTCGCCGATTCCCGGCGGAGCCACCACGCCGCGCCAGTTCATGAGCTCGACGTCGTATCCCGCGTCGATGATGGTGGGAGTCGGCTCGTCGGCGCCTGCGTCCAACGGTGCGGAACTCGAAACGGCAAGCGCGCGCGCCTCGCCGGCTTCGACCAGATCCCGGAACTCGCTCACGCCCGAGACCGCTGCGGTCAGATCGCCGGACAACAGACCGGCCTTGACCTCGCCGCCGCCCGAGTAGGCGACGTATTTGTCCGTGATCGCGGCCGGATCGACGTCGGCCGCCTTAGCCAGCAGTCCTACCAGAACGTGGTCGGTGCCACCGGCCGAGCCACCGCCCCACGTCA
>DATHUM010000249.1:0-3973 GCA_035462225.1 Jiangellaceae bacterium
ACTGGCCCGCCACGGTGACGGTCGCGAGCCGCTGCGAACGCTCGCGTCGCTAGGTGGGCTGGAGCACGCCGCGCTCGTCGGGGTCATGCTTGCCGGCGCAGCGGCGCGGGTGCCTGTCGTGCTGGACGGGGTGATCGCCGACGCGGCCGCGCTCGTGGCGCTGCTGTTGTGTCCACCGGTTGGCGGCTACCTGATCGCAGGTCATGCCTCAGCCGAACCGGGTGCTCGGTTCGCATTGGCCGAGCTCGGCCGTTCCGCGCTGATCGATCTTGACATGCGGCTGGGTGAAGGGACGGGATCGGTGCTGGCAGTGCCGGTCGTCCAGGCGGCGGCCCGGATCCTCAACGACGTGGCGACCCTGCAGGAAGTCGCCGGCTGAGCAGGGGAGTGTCCTGCCAGGAGCAGGTGGCGTTGCCTCAGAACGCGGCGGGGTGAATCATGGTCCGGGCTAGGGAGGGCTGCAATGGATGTGTTCCGGGACGTCGTGCTGGTGCTTGCCACCGTGAGTGTAGGCCTGATGGCGGGCGTGTTCTTCGCGTACGCGGTCGCAGTCATGCCCGGCCTGGGCCGCACCGACGACCGGACCTTCGTCGGCGCCTTCCAGGCGATGGACCGGGCAATCGTGAACCCGCTGTTCCTCATCGTCTTCGTTGGTGCACTGGCGATCACGGTGTTCGCGGCGGCGGTTCACCTCGGCGACGAGACCCGATCTGCCGTGCCGTGGATCCTGGCCGCCGCGGTGCTGTATCTCGTGGTGTTCGTGATCACGGTGCGGGTGAACGTCCCGCTCAACGACGCCATCAAGGCCGCCGGCGATCCGGAGCAGATCGACACCGCCGCGGTGCGGGAGCGGTTCAGCGAAGCGACCTGGGTGCGCTGGAACGTCGTGCGGACCTGGCTGACGACGGCGGCGCTGGGCTGCCTGGCTATCGCGCTTGCGGTGGTGTAGCTCACCCCTGATCCGGAAGTGCGCGCGGGTCAAGATCAAGTGTTCAAGACACGCCCAGAGTCGCAGCGTCGTTTGGGCGTGTCGCGCACACCTGATCTTGAGGAACGCGACTGCGCCACCCGATGTTGACTCGTTGCATGCGGATCGATCAGCAGGTGTACTCGGTGTTGCGCAGGCCCGGGCTGCGTTCGGAGTTCAGCTGGTCCGGCGGATCTGACTGGCGGATCGCCGGCTTGACCCTCCGCAACTATTACGACGACGGCGATCGTGGCCGGGTCGATGTTGCCACCAAGCGCGCTGCCGAAGGGCGGGTCGGGCTACCAGATCTGAGCAAGGAGGTCGGCGAGTTTGGCATGCGTTGCCCGGTACAAGCCCGGACCGAAGCTGATCCTGGCAACCCCTGTTCCGGCCAATTCGGCGATGCTCGGCGCGGCAGGCTCTCCAGGCCGATGCAGGACGTTGACCGGTCCACCGGCCTGCTCGACGAGACGTCCGATGACGCCGTGATCGCTCACCATGATCGGGTAAACGCAGTCGGCACCCGCCTGCCGGTACGCGTGAGCGCGGCGGACGGCATCACCGAGCGGATCGTCCGGTCGGTCGCGCACCAGGTACGTGTCGATGCGGGCGTTGATGACCAAGTCGAGCCCGGCATTTCGAGCCGACGCCCGTACGTCACTGAGGAAGACCGCGTGCTCGTCCGCGTCGATCAAGCGGCCGGCGCGAGGATCCGAGTCTTCAAGGTTGCATCCCACCGCGCCAGTGGCGGCCAACCGCTCGACAAGATTCGCCGGTGTCATGCCGTATCCGCGCTCGAGGTCGGCTGTGACGGGCACGTTCACCGCACGGACAATGCGCTCGACTGCGTCCAGCATCTCCAGAACGGGAGCGGCCTCGCGATCGGAGTATCCGAGTGACTCGGCGACCGCCGCGCTGCTCGTCGCCACGGCCGCGAAGCCGGCGGACTCGACGGCGCGGGCGGACGCGGCGTCCCACGCGTTGGGCAGCACGACCGGCGTGCCCGGACGATGGAGCGCCCTCAACTCGGCCGCGCGAGCGCGCTGATCCGTGTCGAGCGTCATGACAGTGGCCACGGCCGGGCGGCGGCGCCGAGCCGGTTCCATGCGTTGATGACGGTGATTGTCCAGAGCAGCTCGGCCAGCTCCGTCTCGGTGAACTGAGTGGCAGTCCGGTTCCACAGCTCGTCCGAGACCTGGCTGTCGGCGAGCCGGGTCACGGCCTCGGTCAGTTCGAGAGCCGCCTTCTCGCGTGCGGTGAACATCGGCGTCTCGCGCCAGACCGGCAGGGCATAGAGCCGCCTTTCGGTCTCGCCGCCCTTGCGGGCGTCCCGGCTGTGCATGTTCACGCAGTACACGCAGCCATTGATCTGGGAGGCGCGGGCACGCACGAGCTCCAGCAGCGCAGGCTCGAGCGTCGTCTTGCGGGATGCGGTGTCCAGCGCTTCCATCGCATCGGACATGTGCGGGGCCAATTCGTCGACGGCGAGGCGGACGGTGCCGTCTTGGGTGGGGTCTGGTGTCGTCGTCATGCCAATGACGCTACGACCCGAGTGGCACCCTGTTAAGGTCCATTTCTGTGACAGAAACTTGGTCCACTTCCGGCGTGGATCTGCACCTCGATGTGAGTGCTCCCAGCGGCCGGCGAGCGGCGATCGAGCGAGCCCTGCGTGATGCGATCCGATCCGGGCGGCTGGCCGCGGGAGTGCGCCTGCCGTCGACCCGTGCGCTCGCGGCCGAGCTGGGTACGTCGCGGGGCACGGTAACGGCCGCGTACGACCAGCTCACCGCGGAGGGTTACCTTCTAGCCCGGCACGGCTCGGGCACCACTGTCGCCGAGCTGACCGACGTGTCGGCACCGGCTCCGTCCGGGCCGGCGCTGGCTGCCGCACCGCGATACGACCTGCGGCCGGGCACGCCCGATGTGACCACCTTCCCGGTCACTGCCTGGTTGCGCAGCGCCCGCCGCGCCGTGTCCAACGCACCGGCATCGGCGTTCGGATACGGCGACCCGGCCGGGCAGCTGATCTTGCGAACCGCTCTTGCCGAGTACCTGGGACGGGCCCGGGGCCTGCTTGCCCGGCCCGAGCAGATCGTCATCACGACGGGCTACGTGCAGGCGCTGGCGCTGGTTGCCCGGGTTGCGGGGCGCGGCGGGACGATCGCGATGGAAGACCCGGGCTTGCCGTTCCATCGAAACGTCGTAAACCATTCCGGTGCCCGTGTCGTCCCGCTGCCGGTGGACGGCGATGGGGCACGGACCGATCTGCTGCCGGAAATGGACGTCGCCGCCTGCGTGCTCACGCCGGCACATCAGTACCCGCTCGGCATGACACTGCATCCGCAGCGGCGCCATCACGCCGCCGAGTGGGCTCGGCGGCGACCCGGCCTGATCGTCGAGGACGACTACGACGGCGAGTTCCGCTACGACCGCCAACCCGTCGGGGCCATCCAAGGCCTCGTTCCCGACCATGTCGTCTACGTGGGCACTGCCTCGAAGACGCTCGGACCTGCCTTGCGGCTGGCGTGGGTCGTGCTGCCCGAGCGGCTCGTCGAGCCGTTCGTCGACGCCAAGCGGCATGCCGACCTGCACAGCGACATCGTCAGCCAGCTCACGCTCGCCGACTTGATCCGTACCCATGCCTACGACCGTCACGTTCGTGCCTGCCGGCTCCGTTACCGCAGGCGGCGCGACGCCCTGGTGCGGCGGCTCGCCACCGTGCCGGACGTCACCGTCGAGGGAGTCGCGGCGGGTCTGCACGCGGTCGTTCGACTTGCCGAGCCGGGCAGCGTGGACCTCGTGCTCGCCGAGGCGGCTCGGCATGACCTGGCGCTCGACGACGTCGGCCGGCACTGGCATGGGCCGAACCACGGAGGGTCGGGCCTGATCGTCGGGTACGCAACGACTCCCGAGAGCCGATATAGCGCCGCCCTCGACGTCCTCGTCCGCGTGGTGCGCGCGGCGTCTGGCCGAAGTCGGGTGCAGGCAGATGAGCGTTGACCTGTT
>DATHUM010000250.1:0-19204 GCA_035462225.1 Jiangellaceae bacterium
CATGGACATTCGGCGTTCCGGGTCCTCGGCTGCAAGCTCGTACTGCGGATCCCGGTGCACCTCGACGGTGTTCCCTCTGAACCGGAACCGCCACGGCTGGGTGTTGTGCATCGAAGGCGCCAGGATCGCGGCGCCCACAAGGGTGTCACGCGTGGCCGTGTCCAGGGTGTCCGGTGTGCGGGGTGTCATGGCAATGCTCCTCTGGTGGGTCTGGCCCGCCGCCGAACCGCCTTTTCAATCTCGACGGCGATCAGGATGGTCGTTGCGATCGCGATGATCCGGGTCCACGCCGTGAGATCGATCGGCTCGACACGCAGGACGGCCTGAGTTGGTGGGAAGTACAGGGCTCCGATATGGACCGCGAAGGCGGTGATCGTCGTGACCACCAGGAAGGGGTTGTCGCGCAACGGCACGGTGAACACTGACCGGTAATCCGAGCGGGCGTTGCCGGCTTGCAGAGCCATGAAGGTCACCATCGTGGTCAGGGCCACCGTTTGTGCTGCGGTCCACGATCCGGTCCGGTCGAGCTCCCAGCGGAACATCAGAAGCGTGCCTGCGGCCATCACGGTGCCGGTCAGCACAGTGCGCTGCCAGAGCCGGCGGGAAAGGATGCCTTCACGAGGCGGGCGTGGCGCGCGATCAAGTACGTCCTTCTCGGCCGCCTCGAAGGCGAGGGCGACGTCCTGCAGCCCGTTGGTGACCAGGTTCAGCCACAGCAGCTGTGCGGGGAGCATCACCAGCGGCCAGCCCGCGGAAAGCCCCACGAGGAGGGCCGCGATCGTTGCGGCGCCGGTCGATACGAGGAAGAACGTGGCGCGCCTGATGTTGTCGAAGGTGACCCGGCCCTCCTCGATCGCGCTGACGATGCTGACGAAGTTGTCGTCCGCGAGCACGATCTCGGCGGCTTCCCGGGCCACGTCGGTGCCATCCCTGCCCATGGCGACACCGATGGACGCCGCCTTGAGCGCGGGCGCGTCGTTGACGCCGTCACCGGTCACCGCCACGACCTCGCCGGCCGCCTGCAGCGCCCGGACGATGCGCAGTTTGCCCTCCGGGGAAACCCGCGCGTACACCGACGTTTCGCCCACGCGGCGGCGCAGGTCGTCATCGTCGAGCTGGTCGATCTCGGCGCCACTCAGCGGATCGGCACTGTCGATGCCCAGCTCCGAGGCGATCGACGCAGCGGTGTCGGCGTGGTCACCGGTGATCATCACCACCCGCACGTCCGCTCGACGGCACGCCTCGACGGCCTGCCGCACGCCCTGCCGCGGCGGGTCCTTCATTCCCACCAGGCCGACGAAGACCAGGCCGGTCGGAGCCTCCGGGTCCAAGGGCGGCTGCGAGCGGGTCCGGACCCTGCTGATCGCCATGCCGAGGACCCTTAGCCCGGATGCGGCCAACTCACTCGCGGCGGCATGGATCTGTTCCTCGTCGACCGGCTGCTCACCGTCGCCGCCGGTCATCGCGTCGCACATCGCCAGGACACGTTCCGGTGCACCCTTGACGAACAGCACCTCTCCCCCGGTGACCCGCCGCAGCGCCGCCGAATACCGCAGTTCCGGTTCGAACGGCGTCTCCGTCACCACCGGGAACGCGTCGCGCACTTGATCCGGCACGAACCCGGCAGCGGCCGCAGCGGTCAGCAGGGCCACCTCTGTCGGATCGCCGCTGTGTACCGGCCCGTCCGCAGCGGAATGCACGGTGGCTTCGTTCGTGAGCACACCCGTGAGCAGCGTGAGTGCGGCCGGGTCGGACTCATCATGGCTGGCGTGCCGGGTCCGGTCGGTGCGCATCTGGTCGAGCGAGCGGAACCGGCCGGCAGTCCAGAGCCGCTGGACGGTCATCCGATTCTCGGTCAGCGTGCCCGTCTTGTCCGAGCCGATCACCGTCGCACTGCCGAGTGCCTCCACGGACGGCAGTTGCCGAACGATCGCTCGGCGGCGGGCCATCCGGCTCACACCCACCGCGAGCGCGATCGTGACGACGATCGGCAACCCTTCTGGAACCGCCGCCACGGCGAGAGCCACCGCCGTCAGGAACAGCTCGGAGAGGTCCCCCCCGCGCAGCAGGCCGATGGCGAACACGAGGGCGGAGGCCGCCACCACGACAACACCGATCAGCTTGGCTAGCTGGTCCATCCGGCGGCCGAGCGGAGTCTGGGTGTCGGGCTCGGAGCGGATCAGCTCGGCGATGCCGCCGATCTCGGTCTGGTAGCCGGTCGCGACCACGACCCCTTCGCCGCGCCCTCTGGTCACCGCGGTTCCGGCGTAAGCGAGGGATCCTCGGTCGGCAAGCGACAGGTCGGCGTCCAGCGCCTGAGTGTGCTTGGCGACTGGTGCGGACTCTCCGGTGAGCAGCGACTCGTCGACGAGCAGCGACCGCACCGACACCAACCGCAGGTCAGCAGGAACTCGGGTGCCCGACTCGAGCAGGACGAGATCTCCCGGCACGACGTCGCGGCCGTCGATCTCGACCTCCCGGCCGTCCCGGACGACCCGTGCCTTCGGTACGGCGAGCTCCATCAGGGCACGGACGGACGCGTCGGCCTTGCGTTCCTGGACGTACCCGATCGTCGCGTTGAGCAGCAGGATCGCGGAGATCACCGCGGTGTCAGCCCACTCGCGTAACAACGTGGTCACCACCGCGGCGACGAGCAGGATCAGAATGAGCGGACTGCGGAACTGCCGGATGAACACGGCCAGCCGCGACGGCGGTTCTGCCTCCTCGAACACATTGGGACCGTGTACGGCCAGCCGGCGCGCGACCTCATCCGTCGCGAGGCCGCGCGGCGAGGATTCCAGCTCGTCGAGGACCTCGGCCGCCGTCATGGTGTGCCACGAACCACCGGAGCGCACTGGGGCCATCATGCTGCGGTCACCTTCCTTTTTCTCAGCCTCTACTGACCGCGGGCCGGAGGGTAACGGCGAAGGTTGACGCATGCAGGGACCTTCGGCCCGTCGGTCCGTGCGGTTGTCCTCTGCTGGGGTGGATCCGCGTGGGCGCATGCTTGCGATATGGAGATCACGAAGGATCCCGGCGAACTCGGCCGTAGCCTGGCCCAGCGCCGCCGCGAGCTCGGGTTGACCCACGCGCAGGTTGCGCGGCGGGCGCGCTTGACCGAGGGATACGTCCGGCACGTCGAGGAACAGCCGGCCGATATCGCGCATGCGGCGCTCTGGCGGCTGGCGGCCGCGCTGGAGACCACACCGCGCCAGTTGCTCGGCGCGGGATCTCCGCTCCTGCTCGCAGAACGGCGGCCGGGTGAGGCCGAAGCAACCCTCGGAAGGTAGTGCGTCATGCGTGCTCTAGTCGTGTACGAATCGATGTTCGGGAACACCAAGGCCGTGGCCCATGCCATCGCCAAGGGGCTCGAAACGTGGGCGGTCGTCGACGTCGTCGAAGTGAACTCTGCACCCACGGTTCTAGGTGAGGACGTATCGCTACTCGTCGTCGGCGGTCCGACCCATGCGTTCGGGCTCTCCCGCGAAAGCACCCGGCGCGATGCGGCGACCAAGGCCGCCGGCAATCTGGTGTCGACCGGTGAGGGCATCCGCGAGTGGCTGAGCCGGATCGCGCATCCGACGGCCGGAATCGCGGCAGCGGCCTTCGATACCAAGATCAGCAAGCCCCGGCTGCCGGGTTCAGCGGCGAAGGCCGCACACAAGCGGATGCGCTGGCTGCGATTCCAGATGGCCGCCTCGCCGGAATCGTTCTTCGTGACCGATACCGCCGGACCTCTCGTCGACGGCGAGCTCGATCGCGCCCGGTCGTGGGGCGAGCGCCTCGGCTCGGCGTGGGCCAGCCCGAGCAATGCCGCGGGTTTGGGGTCCAGCGAAGGCTAGGCCGCCTCACTACGCCGCCGCGCCGCTGCCCAGGTGCTGAATGACGGCATCGGTGCCCGGGAAGACTAGCGCCACGTGACCGTCGTCGGTCCAACGGACCAGGTACGGCGGTTTGCCGCCGTCGCCACGGACCTCCAGCACTTCCCCACTCCGGTCCGGTTCGCCGATGTGGTGCGACTTGATGACGATCTTGTCGCCTACCTCTGCTCGCATGACGTCTCCTCTCCGCGTATCCACGACACCACCGGCGGGGTTGGGCCGAGTAGGGGACCTCGTCCTGGCCGATCGGGCCGTTGGACCCTCCCGGTCCGATCGGGCGGCTCATAACGTCGAAGCACGACTAAGGAGGCGATCGGTCATGACCGCGACCAAACACTGGACCGTCGACGTCTACATCGATGAGCATGACGACGACAGCACGCGCGCCGAAGCACGCCTGCAAACCCGCGACGCCGGACAGATCAAGGGGGTCGGCTTCGCACGCCGCAATCCGCACGACGTCAACGTCCCGGAGATCGGCGACGAACTCGCCACCGCCCGCGCGTTGTCCGACCTCGCGCAGCGGCTACTCCAGGCGACGTCCGAGGACATCGAGGACGTCACTCACAAGCCGGTTCGGCTAGCGCAGTAGCGAGCAGCCTTGCTAGTCACGCGCAGCTTGGAGGTTCACGGCTCGGTCCAGGGCGTCGGTTTCCGGCCGTTCGTGGTTCGGCTGGCGACCGCACTCGGGCTGACCGGATGGGTCCAGAACGCCGGGGGCCACGTCGTAATCGAGGCCACCGGAACCGCCGATGCGTTGACCGCCCTGGCTCGGCGGTTGTCGGATGAGGCCCCGCCGCAGGCCGTCGTCAGTTCGGTGCACGTATCCAAACCGGACCTACCCTTCCCCACCGAGTTCGAAGGCTTCGGGGTGCGCGACAGCGTCGCCGAAGCGGGACACCGGGAGGTGCCCCCGGACCTCGCGACGTGTGACGACTGCCTCCGCGAACTGTTCGACCCGACCGATCGTCGGTACCGGTACCCGTTCGTCAACTGCACCAACTGCGGGCCGCGGGCCACCGTCATCGCCGAGCTTCCGTACGACCGCTGCCGCACCACGATGGCGCCGTTCGAGCTGTGCGCGGACTGCTCGCGCGAGTACGCCGACCCGGGCGACCGCCGGTTTCACGCCGAGCCGGTCGCCTGCCCGTCATGTGGACCACAACTCGCCTGGCTGTCCACTGCATCACTGCCGACTGAACCGGCTGAGTCCGGCGAGGATGCGCTGCGGTCGGCGGAGGCGATCATCGCCGGCGGCGGGATCGTCGCGGTCAAGGGCCTGGGCGGCTACCAGCTGGTATGCGACGCCACCTCTCCGTCCGCGGTGCTTCGGCTCCGCAAGCTCAAGCACCGCCCGGCCAAGCCGTTCGCGGTGATGGTTCGAGACGCCGGCGCCGCCCACGGGCTCGCCTGGATCAGCCCACCTGAACAACGCCAGCTCATGTCCGTGGCCCGGCCGATCGTACTGGTACCGGCGCGCACCGACACCGCGGTGTCCGCCCGCAGCGTCCACCCCGGCACCGACCAGGTGGGCCTGTTCTTGCCGTACACCCCGTTGCACCACCTACTGCTGCACGACCTCGACCGGCCGCTGGTCGTCACCAGCGGGAACCGGTCGGACGAACCGATCGCCATCGACGATCACGACGCCTCGGTGCGCCTCGCAGAGATCGCCGACGGCTTCCTTACACACAACCGGCGCCTCCGGGCCCGGTACGACGATTCCGTGGTCCGCGTGCTGGCCGGCCGTCCCGCTGCCGTGCGCCGGGCCCGCGGCTTCGCTCCAGGGGTGATCGCGCTTCCCCACCGGCTGCCGATGCCGCTGCTGAGTGTCGGGGCGCAGCTCAAGCACACCTTCACGCTCGCCGACGCCGATCGCGCGGTGGTGAGCCCGCACATCGGAGACCTGTCCGACAACGACACCTTCACCGCCTTCGAGCAGACCCTTGCTCACCTGTCCCGCCTCGTCGACATCGCCCCCCACGCCGTCGCACACGACCTGCACCCCGGCTACCTGTCCACACAGTACGCACAGCGGCATTGGCAGGCGGACAAGTGCGTGCCCGTCCAGCATCACCACGCCCACGTCGCGTCCTGCGCCGCCGAGCACGGCCTGACCGAGCCGTTCATCGGCGTCGCGTACGACGGGCTGGGCTGGGGCGACGACGGCACGTTGTGGGGTGGTGAGCTGATGATCGCCGACCTCGTCGGGTACCGGCGGGTGGGGCGGTTCGGTACGGCACCGTTGCCCGGCGGGGAGGCCGCAATCAGGCGACCGGCCCGGATGGCGCTCGGCTATCTGTTCGGCACGGAGCCGCTCGGCGGCTCGCCCGTCGAGCCGGGCCTGATCCGCTACTTCACCGACCGTCTGCCCGACCGTGAGGTCCAGGCCGTGCGGCGGATCGTGCAGCGGGGTGTGAACAGCCCCCGCGCGTCCAGCGCGGGCCGGCTCTTCGATGCGGTTTCCAGCCTGCTCGGGGTGCGCGATGACGCCTCCTTCGAGGGGGAGGCCGCGATCGCTCTGGAAGCGGCCGCCGGGTCGGCGTCGGCCGGCGAACTGCCCTGGCGGCTCACCACGGTCGAGGGCCTGTGGGTGTACGACCCGGCGCCGACGCTCGCCGCCATTTTGACCGGTGCGGCGAGCGGCGAACCGGCGTCCGATCTGGCGACGGCGTTCCACACGACGATGGTGGCCGTGACCGTGGCGATGTGTCTCGAAGCGGCCCAGCCGTCCGGCGTGAAGACCGTGTGCCTGTCCGGCGGCGTCTTCCAGAATCAACTCCTCACCGGCGCACTCGCCGGCGCGCTGCGCGACGAGGGGTTCTTCGTCTATCTCAACCAGCAGGTGCCGACGAACGACGGCGGCATCAGCTACGGCCAGGCTGCGGTGGCAGCCGCCCGGTCAGGAGGTGGGTGAGCGCATGTGCCTCGGAATTCCCGGCCGCATCACCGAGATCACCGACGGCGATCTGGCGATGGGAATCGTCGACTTCGGCGGCATCCGCAAGGACGTGTGCCTGGCGTACACGCCGGAGGCGGCGATAGGCGACTACGTCATCGTGCACGTCGGGTTCGCCATCACCACGGTGGACCAAGAGGAAGCGCACCGCACCCTCGAGGTTCTACGCGCCATGGACGGCGCGATCGAGGGCGAACTCGGCGAGCCGCTGCCAGAGGGAGCGCCGTGAAGTACCTGGACGAGTACCGCGATCCCTTCCTGGCCCGGCGGCTGCTGGCCGAGCTGCGAGCCACGGCGACCAGGCCGTGGGCGCTCATGGAGGTGTGCGGCGGGCAGACCCACACGCTGGTCCGGCAGGGCATCGACGAGCTGCTGCCGGCCGGCATGCGGATGATCCACGGCCCTGGCTGCCCGGTATGCGTCACGCCGCTCGAGCTCTTGGACAAGGCGCTGCGCATCGCCGAGCGCCCGGATGTGATCTTCACCAGCTTCGGTGACATGCTCCGAGTTCCCGGCTCTCGCACCGACCTGCTCGCCCTCAAGGCCCGGGGCGCCGACGTCAGGGTGGTGTACTCCCCTATCGACGCCGTCCGGCTGGCCCAACGCGAGCCCGACCGCCAGGTCGTCTTCTTCGCCGTCGGGTTCGAGACCACGGCGCCGGCCAACGCGATGGCGGTGCTCCGCGCCGCCGGCCTCGGGCTGACCAACTTCAGCATCCTGGTCAGCCACGTGCTCGTGCCGCCGGCCATCACGGCGATCCTGGACGCTCCCGACTGCGAGGTGCAGGGATTCCTGGCCGCCGGCCACGTGTGCGCTGTCATGGGCTGGACGGAGTACGAACCGATCGCCGCCCGCTACCGAGTCCCGATCGTGGTCACCGGATTCGAGCCGCTCGATCTCCTGGAGGGAATCCTGCTGGCGGTCCGCCAGCTCGAAGCCGGCCACGCCACCGTGGAGAACCAGTACGCCCGAGCGGTCCGGCGCTCGGGCAACACCGAGGCGCAGGACGCCATCCGCCGGGTGTTCCGGGTCACCGACCGGGCGTGGCGAGGCATCGGCACGATCCCGACCAGCGGTCTTGGGCTCGCCGACGAGTACGCCGAGTTCGACGCCGAGCGCCGGTTCGACGTCCTGGACATCCGAGCCGCCGAGCATCCGGACTGCATCGCCGGGCGAATCCTCACCGGCTCCGCGGTACCGACCGACTGCGCCGCGTACGGGACGGCGTGCACGCCGCGTACGCCACTCGGCGCACCCATGGTCTCCACCGAAGGCACGTGTGCGGCCTTCTTCAGCGCCGGGAGGACCCGATGACCGCCGATCCAGCCCAGCTCAGCTGCCCAGCACCGCGGGTCGAGACCGAACGGGTCCTGCTCGGCCACGGTTCGGGGGGCCAGCTGTCCGCGGCTCTGGTCCGCGAGGTGATCGTCCCCGCGCTCGGCGAGTCCGCGCCGTCCGGTCCGCTGGAGGACGCGGCGGTGTTCGAGGTCGGTGGTGTGGACCTGGTCATGAGCACCGACTCGTTCGTCGTCAGCCCGCTGTTCTTCCCCGGCGGCGACATCGGCAAGCTCGCCGTACACGGCACGATCAACGACGTCGCCGTGATGGGCGGCGAACCGCTCGCGTTGTCGCTCGCGTTCGTCATCGAGGAAGGCTTCCCACTAGACGATCTACGGCGGGTCGCCGCGTCGGTCGGCACCGCGGCTCGCGCCGCCGGCGTCTCGGTCGTGACAGGCGATTCCAAGGTGGTGGGCCGCGGCGCGGCCGACGGCCTGTTCGTGACGACGACGGGCGTGGGGCGGCGGCTGGCGACGGCCCGGTTCTCCGCCGCCGCACCGGTCGCAGGTGACGTGGTCCTGTTGTCCGGGCCGATCGGGGCGCACGGTGTCACGGTGCTGAGTGCGAGAGAAGGCCTGGGCTTCGACGGCGACGTCGCCTCGGATACCAGGCCGCTGCACCGGCTCGTGAAGGTGATGGTCGACGCCGGCGGCCCGGCCGTTCACGCCGTTCGAGATCCAACGCGCGGAGGGTTGGCGTCGGCGCTGAACGAGATCGCGGCGGCGGCCGACGTCGGTGTGGTCGTAGCCGAGCAGGCCGTGCCGGTCCCGGCGCCCGTCGCCGCCGCCTGCGAGATGCTGGGCCTCGATCCGTTCCACGTGGCGAACGAGGGCTGCCTCGTCGCGTTCGTCGCACCGGCCGCGGCCGAGGCAGTCCTGGCCGCGATGCGCTCGGTACCGGAGGGTTCGGCGGCCGTGCGGATCGGCGAGGCCGTCGCCGACCACCCCGGCCGGGTGACGGCCCGCACGCTGGTCGGCGCTCAGCGGATCGTCGACATGCTGATCGGCGAGCAGCTTCCCCGGATCTGCTGATCGCGATGCCGGGGCGATGCCCGACTGCGGTTCGGCTGGGTGAGCGACCAAAGACCCACCGATCGGGGGCCGCTCGGCACTGGGTGCCGGGCCCGCCGATCCGGTGTGCTGATACCAGATCGAGGAGGTCGGTCCATGGATGTTGACCGCGCCGCGCCTGTCGAACTCGACCGGCCGGGCCTGGCCACACTCGTCGAGCAGTTGAAGCTGGCGGGGTACCAGGTCGTCGGACCGACGGTCCGTGAGAACGCGATAGTGCTTGCGGAGCTCGATTCGGCGGACGAGCTGCCCTGGGGCTGGGGAGTTGACGCCGGCCCCGGCACGTACCGGCTTCGGCAGCGTGCGGACGGTGCCGCGTTCGGTCATTCCGCCGGGCCGCAGTCGTGGAAGCAGTTCCTGCACCCGCCACGCGAGCAGCTGTGGTCCGCAGATCGGGCAGACGGGTTCGTGCCGGTCGAGCCTCGGCGCGAGTCCCCGCGTTACGCGTTCCTGGGTGTCCGGCCGTGTGACCTGCGGTCCATCCAGATCCTCGACACCGTCCTCGCCGGCGGCCGGCACACCGACGAGGGTTACGCGAGCCGGCGCGCGGACTTGTTCGTGATCGCGGTCGAGTGCACTGAACCCGGCGACGCATGCTTCTGCGCGTCGATGGGCACCGGGCCGGGCGCGAGCTCCGGCTATGACCTGGCGATGGTCGAGCTGGCCGGCGAATCCGAGGAATCCAGGTTCATCGTCACGACAGGTTCGGAGGCGGGCGAGCGCAAGCTGGTCGGCGTACCGCAGCGACCGGCCGATTCGGCGATCGCGAGCCGCGCGCGCAGCGCCGTGAGCGCCGCGGCCGGCCGGATGGGCCGGTCGATGCCGGACACCGACCTGCGCCGGCTGCTCGCGGACAGCCGCGACTCCGCACACTGGGACGATGTCGCCGAACGGTGCCTGACCTGCGGCAACTGCACACTCGTGTGTCCCACCTGCTTCTGCACCACGACTGAGGAGGTCACCGACCTCACCGGCGACCACACCGAACGCTGGCAGCGCTGGGACTCCTGCTTCGACCTGCAGTTCAGCAACCTCCACGGCGGTTCGGTCCGCTCCTCGACGAGTAGCCGGTACCGGCAATGGATCAGCCACAAGCTGAGCACCTGGCACGACCAGTTCGGCGGCTCCGGGTGCGTGGGGTGCGGCCGGTGCATCGTGTGGTGCCCGGTGGGAATCGACATCACCGCCGAAGCAATGTCACTACACGAAGCTGCCAGGGAGCGGCCATGACGCCACTGACGACCCTCATGCTCGGCAAACACCCCTGGGTATTCGGCATCCCGGCGGACCAGATCGCGTTGATCGGCGACCACTCGCGCGAGGTCAGGTTCCACGCCGGCCAGGTCATCTTCGCCGAAGGCGAGCACGCCGACCGCTTCTGGCTGATCTGGGAGGGCCAGATCGCGCTCGTGCTCGACATACCCGGACGGGGCACCGTTGTGCTGGAGACGCTGTCCGCCGGCGACTGCCTCGGCTGGTCATGGCTGTTCCCCCCGTATCGCTGGCAGTTCGGGGCGATCGCAGTGAGCGACTCGAGGGCCATGGAGATCGACGGGACGGCCGTCCGGTCCGCCTGTGACGCCGACCCCGCATTCTGCGCCGCAATCTACCGACGGGTTTCGGCCACCACGGTGGAGCGGCTACAGGCGACTCGGATGCGCCTGCTCGATCTTTACGGCGCGCCCGCGGACCACCACCGGAGTGACGAGCTATGACCGCCGCGACCACTCCCCATCGCTACCGCGTCCAGGCGCGCGAAGTGGAAACCGCGGACACGGCGACACTTACCCTCGTCCCCCTCGACGAGGCCGTCGACACCCCCCGTCCCGGGCAGTTCATGATGCTCACCGCATTCGGGTTCGGCGAGGTGCCTATCTCGGTCAGCGGCGGCAACGGCGACGACACTCTGGTTCACACCGTGCGGGCGGTGGGGCCGGTCACCCGGGCGCTGCATGCGGCCGCACTGGACACGATCGTCGGCGTCCGCGGCCCCTACGGAACCGACTGGGACGTCGAGCGGCCCGAAGCCCGGGACCTCGTCTTCGTCGCCGGCGGGATCGGCCTGGCCCCGCTGCGCCCGGCGATCTGGGCGGCCATTCGATCGAAGCACCGCGGCCGGATCGTCGTGCTCGTGGGTGCGCGCACACCGGACGACCTGCTGTTCAGCCGCGACCTCGGCACCTGGGAGCGCCGGCCCGACGTCTCGCTCGGCGTCACCGTCGACCAGGCTCGGTCCGGCTGGCGCGGTAACGTCGGGCTGGTCACCTCGCTGATAAAACGGGCCACCTTCGACGGCCCACGGACCACCGCTTTCGTGTGCGGCCCCGAGGTCATGATGCGCGTCGTGGCGCGCGCGCTGATCGATCACGGACTGTCCGAATCCGACGTCCGGCTGTCCCTCGAGCGGAACATGCGCTGCGGCGCCGGGCTGTGCGGCCATTGCCAGCTCGGCCCGCTGCTCACGTGTCGCGACGGTCCAGTCGTCGGTCTCGACGAGGCCGCGCTGCTCATGGCGACAAGGGAGCTGTAGATGGCCGAGAAGACCACACTCGCAGTGTTCAAGTTCGCTTCGTGCGACGGCTGCCAGCTGAGCCTGCTCGACTGCGAGGACGAGTTGCTCACCATCGCCGATCACGTCCGGATCGAGCATTTCCTGGAGGCCAGCCGCGCCGTAGGCCCGGGCCCATACGACCTGTCACTCGTGGAAGGGTCGGTGACCACACCCCACGACGTCGAGCGGATCAAGCACATCCGCCAGGTGTCCAAAATCGTCGTCGCGATCGGCGCCTGCGCGACCGCCGGCGGCATCCAGGCACTGCGCAACTTCGCCGACGTCGAGGAGTTCCGGCGGATCGTGTACGCGCGACCGGACTATATCCAGACCCTCGAGAAGTCGACGCCCATCTCGGCGTTCGTCCCGGTCGACTTCCAGCTTCCCGGCTGCCCCATCGACAAGGGGCAGCTGCTCGAGGTCCTGATCGCGACCATCCAGGGCCGGTCACCGAACGTCCCCGCCCACTCCGTGTGCCACGAGTGCAAGGCTCGCGGCACGACCTGCGTGGCCGTCGCGGACGGGACGCCCTGCCTCGGCCCGGTCACCCACGCCGGCTGCGGTGCGTTGTGCCCGGCGATCGGCAGGGGCTGCTACGGCTGCTTCGGCCCGATGGAATCGCCGAACGTCCCGGCACTGATCGACCAGCTCGATGAGCTCGGCATGGACTCGGCAGGCATCACCCGCGTGTTCCGCACGTTCAATTCGGGATCACCGGCGTTCGCCACCGCAGGACTCGACGTGAGTGATCGATCCGATTCGAAGTGACCACCACGGGCGGCCCTCGATCAATTCGCTCGGGTGTGAAGAACTGCCGGACTGATCTTGTTCGGGATAGCCATATGTCCTTTAAGTCGGGCAGGACATTAAGATCAATCCGGCAGTTCTTCACGCATCGACGGTCGACCAGTCGGAGCCGGGTTCCGGTGGCGGCACGACCACTACCGGCACGTCGGAGAATTCCAGGATCCGCTGGGCCTCGACGCCTACGTAGGGCACACCCACGCCGTGCTCGGACGCCCTGGCGATGACGATCGTGTCGGCGCCACAACGGCGCACCTCGGCCAGGATCTCGGCCGCCGGAGCGCCGGAGACCTGGACGGTATCGGCGGCCACGCCCGCGGTCGCCGCCCGTCGCTGCACATGTCTCAGGGTTGCGTTGGCCGCGAGCACGCGTCTACCGCCCACCGGCATGGACGCGGCGCCGATCCGCTCGTCCAGCGCATGGTCTTGGAGAACCGTTATCGCGACGAGTGTGCCGCCGCTGACGGCGGCCAGCCCGATGGCGACCTCTGCCGCGTGCAATGCGGCAGGTGCGTCATCGACGGCGACAAGAATGCGGCTGAACATACCTCTCACCTCCCCTAGGGGCGTTGAATCATGTCGGCGGCCCAGCGAACCCGGACGTTCTCCTCCCGATCGAGCTCGTCGAGCTGCATCTCGAGGATCCGCAGGGCGTTCTCGAGCTGTGGTATCCAGCGGTTGTCGATGGCGCGCTGGCGGGTCCGGGTGTGGGTCAGCTCAGCGGCGAGCATCGCCACTGCCCGGCTGATGGCGGCGTGCTGGACCGCGGCCGCCAGAGCTCGGCGGTGGGCGTCGGCCGCGAAGGACAGCGCCGAACTACCCACTCGGACCGGGTCGCCGGGCGGTGTGACGGTGGTGTGCACCGGGTAGCGCACACCCATCGCCTCGCCGTGCTGGATGGTCACCGCGGCCCGGTCCGCTGGGATCGCCGCGGCCAGCGCCCGCTGCCCGTCCAGCGCCTCGGCGCGCTGCAGCCAGGCTCTCGCCTCGCGAGCACTGCGCTCCCACTCCTCACCGGTCCGGTGCGCCTCGAGCCCGAGCCGGTCGAGCTCCCCGGCCAGGATTCGTCGCTTTCGATCGAGCAGTTCGCTGGCCCGGGCGGCCACCGCGAGCCGGTGCCGCAGTCGCAGCCGGCCGGCTCGCCCCCTCGCAGTCGCGGTACTCATGACAGCCGGTCCAGGTAGGTGCGCACGAGCTCGGCCGGCAGCATGGTCAACTCTCGCCGTGGCAGGACCGCCAGCGCCTGCCAGGCCAGATCGAGCGTCTCGTCGAGCTTGCGCGACTCGGTGGCCTGCTGGTGCATGAGCCGCTGCTCGACCGCGGTGCGGTACTCCAGGTAACGCCGGTCGGTCTCGCTCAGCGCCCCGACGCCGATGAGGTCGGCCAGCTCAGCGGCCTGCCTAGCGCGGGCCAGGGCGGCGATGACCTGGGCCGCCACATCCAAGTGGTCCTCGCGGGTACGACCCGGCCCCGCGCCCTTACGCATCAACCTGGACAGCGACGACAGCACGTCCATCGGCGGGTAGACCCCGCGCGCGTGCAAGTCCGGCGACAGGACCACCTGGCCTTCGGTGATGTAGCCGGTCAGGTCCGGAACGGGGTGCGTGATGTCCCCGGCGGGCATGGTCAGCACCGGAAGGATCGTCACCGAACCGGGCCGGCCGCGGATCCGGCCGCACCGCTCGTACAGCGAGGCCAGGTCGCTGTAGAGGTATCCGGGATAGGCGCGGCGCGCCGGAATCTCGTGGCGGGCGGCGGCGACCTCCCGCACGGCATCGCAGTAGCTGGTCATGTCCGACATCACGACCAGCACGTGATGGCCCTCGGTGTAGGCGAAGTGCTCCGCGACGGTCAATGCGATCCGCGGTGTCAAGATCCGCTCGATGACCGGATCGTCCGCCGTGTTGAGCAGCGCCACAAGCTCACCGGCCGCCGAGCGTTCCTCCAGGGCGTCGCGAACGAAGGCGGCATCGGCGTGGGTGAGGCCCATGCCGGCGAACACCACCCGGAACGAGGCACCGGCAGCAGTGGCCTGGGCGGCGATCTGGGTCGCGAGCTGCAGGTGCGGCATGCCCGGAACGGAGAAGATCGGCAACTTCTGACCCCTTCCGAGGGTCGTGAGGGCGTCGATCGCAGATATCCCGGTCAGAACCGGTTCGGACGGCGGTTCGCGGTGCACCGGGTTCAGCGGCCATCCCGACGCCGGCGCCGTACTGTGACCCAGCACCGGTGGCCCGCCGTCGATCGGTTCCCCGCGGCCGTTGCACACCCGTCCCAACCAGCCCGGTCCGAGCGGGACGTGCAGCGGGCGGCCGGTGAAGCGGATCCGCAACCCCCCGGGTCGCAATCCGTCGGTACCTTCGAGCACCTGGACGACTGCCAGATCGCCGTTTACCTCGAGTACAAGACCGTGGCGGCGGGTGCCGTCCCCGATCTCCAGTACGGCGAACTCGTCCCAGCCGACCCCGTGAACGTCCCTGAGCACTAGCAACGAGCCGCGAAGGGCCTGCACGTCGGTGTACTCGATCCCCGCCATCGCGGCCGGCCCGGTATCGGACACTGTCCAGCTCCTCACTCCAGTTCCTCCAAGTCGCGGAGCACCTCGTCGCGGCGAGTGGCGATGGTGTCGGTTTCGGTCGGGCCGACCTCGTCCCGGATGCGGATCAGCGGGCCGAAGTCGAATTCCTCGATCACGGTGGCCGGGACCCCCCTCTCGACCAGGCGCTGGCAGGTGTCGACGACACCGAGGACCATGTGCAGCAGCGCCGCCCCCTTCTCAGCACTGCTGAACGCGTCGCTGGCGCTCAGCGCGTTCTGCATCAGAACCGCTTCGCGGATCAGCCGCCCGGCCAGCATCACGATGCGTTCGTGCCCGGGCAGCGCGCCGGTGCCGATGATCTCGGCCAGGGCCGCCAGCCGGTCGGCGTCGGCGAGCAGCGTGGCCGCCCGGGCGCGGCGGTGTGGCCAGTCGCCATCGCCGTGTTCGGCATGCCAGGCGCCCACCGCGTCGGCCTGCCGGGCGAACGAACCGCCCCAGCTGACCGCCGGGTAGTGCCGTGAGTAGGCCAGGTCGCGGTCGAGGGTCCACAGCGTCTGGATGAAGCGCTCGGTTGCGGTGGTGACCGGCTCGGCCATGTCGCCGCCCGGTGGTGACACCGCACCGATGACCGTGACCGACGCGGACTTCCCGCCGAGCGTGCGCACCCGGCCGGACCGCTCGTAGAACGCCGCGAGCGCGGACGCGAGATCCGCCGGGTAACCCTCCTCGGCGGGCAACGCTCCGGTACGGGACGCGAACTCGCGGCGGGCCTCCGCCCAGCGCGAGGTCGAGTCGGCGATCACCACGGCCTCGTGCCCCATGTCGCGGTAGTACTCCGCCACCGTGATCGCCGAGTAGATACTCGCTTCCCGCGCCATCATCGGCATGTTCGACGTGTTCGCCAAGATCACCGTTCGGTCGATCAGCCGGCCACCGGAGCGCGGATCGGTCAGCTCACTGAGTTCGGCCAGAACGTCGGCCATCTCGTTGCCGCGCTCGCCGCATCCCACGTAGATGATCACGTCGGCGTCGCACCACTTGGCGATCTGCTGGAGCAGCACGGTCTTTCCGGTGCCGAACCCGCCGGGCACGGCGGCCGCATAGCCCCTGCCGACAGGGAACAGCAGGTCGAGCACCCGCTGCCCGGTGTGCAGCGGCTCGACGGCATCGTCCCGGGAGACGAAGGGCCGCGGTCGCCGCACCGGCCAGTGCTCCCACAGCGAGACCTCATGCCCGCCGACCCGGGCCACCGGCGTGTCGTCCGGGACCTCGCCGGGCCCCGCCAGCCAGCTCACCTCGCCGGTGATCCCGAGTGGGACGAGCACGTGGTGCTGCAAGCCGTTCTTGAGCGCGATCGTGCCCAGGCCAGTGCCCGGTGTCACGTGATCGCCGACGGCGGCCGAGGGGGTGAACGCCCACCGCCGGACGACTCGCCGCGCCCGCTCCGCGGGCGTGAGCCACTCCGGGGCGGACGACAGCGGGCGCAGCAGGCCGTCGAACACCTGGCCGACCAGGTCGGGTCCGAGCCGTGCGGAAAGCGGGAATCCCGTCGGCCGCACCGTGTCACCGATCCGAAGCCCGCCGGTGTATTCGTACGCCTGAAGCGTGACGGTCGCGTCCGAGATCGCTACGACCTCGGCCGGAATGCGGTGGGGGCCGACGAAGACGACCTCGAACATCCCGACCCCTGGCAGGCCGGTGGCCTCGACCAACGGCCCGGATACCCTGCCGACTACGCCGCCCACAGCCGCTCCACCTCCGAGCCCAGCCGGTCCA
This sequence comes from Jiangellaceae bacterium, assembly GCA_035462225.1. Classification (GTDB taxonomy): domain Bacteria; phylum Actinomycetota; class Actinomycetes; order Jiangellales; family Jiangellaceae; genus JASLBX01. The sequence continues at coordinate 16,919 of DATHUM010000250.1, forward strand.
CCTCGCGCTCGGCCAGCACCGGCAGCGACAGGTCGAGGCGGCGACTCCCGGCTACGGCCACCACCCCGCCGTCCGGGCTCTCCTGCACCGCCGCGCCCGCTCCCATCGCCGCGACGGCACGCTCGGTCAGCAGCCGCAGGATCTGCGGGTAGTCAGGGCTGTCGCGCAGCGCCCGGGCTGCGTCCCGGCTCGCCCGGCGAAGCTCGTCGTACAGGTCGCGCCGCACCGACAGAACGACGTCCCGGGCCTCCCTCCGGCGGCGGACCACCCGAGCGGCGACGGCGGCTTGCGCCTGCTCCTCGCCTTCGGCCCTGCTGTCCGCGAGGATGCCTGCCGCGCGGGCCCGCGCCTCGGCCCTGATCCGGCCCGCTTGGTCGCGCGCCTGATCGAGCGTCGTGTGAGCCTCGGCCTCGGCCTGCGCGTGCAGCTTGGACTGCACGGGGGCGAGCGCCGCCACCGATCCGGCCGGGAGGGTCGCAGTCACGAGGGCATCACCACCGTCATCGGTACTCCTGGCGCATCCCGGGTGGCCGACAGCGCGGCCGCGGCATTGGGGGTGAGCACGACGACCCGCACGCCGGCCGGCACCGACTCCCACTGCCGTCGGGCCTGGTCCGGGGTGTCGGCCACGAGCAGCAACCCGCCGGCGAGCGCAAAGCCCTGGATCAGCGGGCGCTCGCCGAGCACAGCGACCGTCTCCATCAGGCCCGCCCTACCAAGATGATCGCAATGATCAAGCCATAGATCGCGATGCCTTCAGCGAGCCCGACGATCACCATCGACCGGCCGAACATCTCCGGCCGCTCGCTCATCGCCGCCAGCGCCGCGGCGCCCGTGTAGGCGACTGCGATCGCCGCGCCGATGGACGAGCCCGCCACCGCGATGGCCGCGGCGATCAGGGCGGTCCCGTTCGTCTCCTGGGCCGTCTCGGTAGCCTGAGCCACGGTCGCGGCCTCCGCCGGAAAGGCCGTGAGCACGACGGCCACCAGCACTGCGAGGCCGATCACGAACAGCGCCGCGTTTCCGACGATCAACGCCCGCCGGACCGCGGGCCGTGCAAGCGACCGTCTCATATGGTCACCTCCTGGTTGTGGGGTACTGCTGCGGCGCCCCGGGCCGGCAGGACCCAGGGGCGGAACGGCCGGCCTTCGGTGTCGAAGACACGGGAGAACAGCTCGTAGTACTCCAGGCGAAGCGCCTGAATGCCGGCCACGAGTGCTTCGAGAGTCAGCGCGACCGCGGTGCCGGCCAGGAACAGCGCGGCCGCCGCGACCGCCGCCAGGCCTGGTCCCCAGACCGCGGTCGTGCCCTGCCACACGACCGCACTGAGGGCGGCGTGAGTCAATCCGAACGCCGCCAGCCGGGCGAAGGACACCAGGTTCGAAACCACCCGAACGAATAGGTCGAACAGCTCGTCCACCGCCTGGGCCGCGCCTGCCGCGCCACCACCGGCCGCCGCCAGCAGCCCCACGAAGGCCAGCACGGCGGCCACGGACACCAGGGCGACACCGAGGATCACCAGGACGTCGGCGGCCAGGTAGATACCGGCCGCGAGCATCCCGAGGGCCAGGAACAGCAGGCTTCCTGCGATGCCGGACCGTGCGTACAGCGCGTAGATCCACCCGCCCTCGCGGACCCGGTTCACGGTGCCGAGCACGTAGGCGCCGGCCAACAGGAGCGCGCCGACGGCGACCGCCGCCACCAGCAAGGGCACGGGTTCTTCCAGCGGAGAGAGCCACACCACAGGGATCAGCCCGGTCGGGCCGAAGAACTCGCCGTACAGGACGCCGAAGCCGGCCGCGGCCACCCCGGCTCCCGCGAGGAAGGGCCAGATCCGCTGGATCTTCGCCAGTCGGCGGATCCGTCCGCTGCGGACCAGCCACGCGGCCACGAGGATCAGCAGCCCGTGCCCGAGGTCGCCGAACATCATCCCGAACATGACGACGTACGCCAGCCCGGCCACCAGCGTAGGGTCCACGTCCGCGTACGGCACGGTGGCGTAGCCCTGGACAAGGGGGTCGAAGGCGCGGGCCCGGCGCTGCCGCTCGAGCAGCGTCGGTGGTTGCGTTCCGCGTTGTGGCGCGAGCGGCACCGCCGCCGCCCCCAGAGGTGCCAGCTGGTCGGTGAGGTGCGGCAGTGCCGGGGCCGGTATCCAACCGGCGAGTGCCCCGACTGGGCCGCGGGCTATCGCCTGGGTCACCCTTCGCCGTAGCTCGGCTTCCCGGGTCGCCTCCACCTCCGGCGGTTCGAGTTCCACCACGGCGGCCTCGCCTACCCTTTCGAGCA
>DATHUM010000251.1:0-2185 GCA_035462225.1 Jiangellaceae bacterium
GGGTCGGCGCCTTTAGTTGTCGGACTTGCGCCCGCCCTCGGCCTTGAGCTGAGCGGCGAGCGCGGCGGCCTGGGTGCGGCGCTGCATGTCGAGCTTGGCCAGCAGGTTGGACACGTAGTTCTTCACCGTCTTCTCGGCGAGGAACATCCGCTCACCGATCTGCCGGTTGGTGAGGCCCTCGCCGATGAGTTCGAGGATGCGCCGTTCCTGCTCGGAGAGCGCGGCCAGGGGGTCCTTCTTGCTGGCCTGTTCGCGCAGCCGTTGGAGCATGCGCGCCGTGCTGCGCGGATCGAGGAGCGACTGGCCGGAGGCCACCGTGCGCACCGCGCCCACCAGGTCCGTCCCGTGGATCTGCTTGAGCACGTACCCCGCGGCGCCGGCCATGACGGCGTCGAAAAGAGCGTCGTCGTCGGCGAACGACGTCAGCATGAGGCAGGCCACCTCGGGCAGGCGGGACCGGATCTCGCGGCAAACGCTGACCCCGTCGCCATCGGGCAGCCGAACGTCAAGGATCGCCACATGCGGGCGGAGCGCTGGGATGCGGGCCAGCGCCTGCGCGGCCGTACCGGCCTCGCCGACGACCTCGAGGTCCGGTTCGGCGCTGAGGAGGGCCGCGACACCCCGGCGGACGACCTCATGGTCGTCCAGCAGGAAGACGTTGATGGACTGCTCGGCCGGCCCGGGCTGGTTCTCTCTCACGCCTTGACATTACTGCCTTACCTGGCCACCAGCGCACTTGCCACGGCCGGGCGGGTCACCCGACCCGCCCGGCCGTGGCCCGTGCGTTACTCCTTCGTCTCGACCTTGATCTTGTGTGTGGTCTCCGCCGGCTCCTTGAGTCCCACGGCGATCTCGAGGACGCCCTTGTCGTAGACGGCGGTGATGTCGTACTCGTCCGCGCCGGCCGGCAGGGCGATGGAGCGGGTGAAGGACCCGTACCGGAACTCGGTCCGGCGGCCCTCCTTCTGTTGCTCCATGCGCTCGGCGTGGATCGTCAGCACACCGTCGGCGACGCTCACCTCGACGTCCTTGTCCGGGTCGATTCCCGGCAACTCAGCACGCAGAACATAGCGTCCTTCCTCGGTGAACTCCTCGAGACGGATCATCTGTTGCGCACGCATCGTTGCGAACGGGCTCTCGAGCCAGTCGAGCAGCTGCTCCGGAAACATGCCACGCTGCCCGGGCCGCGTGAGGGTGGTCATGATGACCTCCTTTGGTCACGGAATGCCTCCGTCACCATCGCACCTCGGCCAGCGCCGGACAGGCAGTGCCGAGCGGGCACACTTGGCAGGACCTTCGTCCCGTTCTCGGATCACGCCGCCTCGAGGCGGTGGTCTACCTACGCCCGGTGTCGCAGCTCCCGCTGGTGCCAAGCCTCGGCCCGGTAGCGAATGCCGAGCAGCATCCGCCTCGTCATGACGCAGGTCACGGGGTCGAGCAACTCTCCGCCATAGTGGGCCACGGCGCCGGCAAGTCCTGCTTGGCGGGCCGAGCGGCCGCGCACCAGCAGCCGGGTGCCACCGAAACCGTCCGGCCCGAGCACGAACGCCCAGGTCGCGTTCCAGGGGTGTTCGGGTGGCGCCTGCCTCAACACCAGGGCGTGACCGGGCTCGACGATGGCGACCCGGAACGAGTACCCCTCCTTCATGCCGAGTGCACCGGCCGGTACGGCGCGGATCTCGTCGCCGACCGAAAGCCGTTGCCACTCGCCACGGATCTCGTCGGTGTTGTGGATGTCGAGGCCGAACAGGTTCTCCACGCCCTCGTAGCTGTACCACCCACCGCGGCCCTGCCCGATCTGGACGACCCACCGCCAGACCTCGTCGGGCGGCGCGTGAATGGTGATCGCCCGCGTGTAGACGGAGGCGGGGTATTCGATCAGTTCGTCGCCGGGGAGCTGGCGGGCCCGCTCGTCCCAGGTCGCGCCCCAGTTGCGGAGCTTGAATCGGGCTGCCGCGGCGGCCACCGCCGAGCCGACGACCGCCAGGCCCGTGATGGCGGCGGTGCGGGCCCGGGTGTCGGTGCTGGTAGTTCCGTTCACGACACCAGCTCAGCAGCCCGTGCCATGCTGGTCCTAGGGTCGAACGCCCCTGATCGGTGGGAGGTCGGGCCCACGATGCCGGTGTTCGTCGGTACCTCCGGATGGCAGTACGACTCGTGGCGGGGCATGTTCTACCCGGATCAT
>DATHUM010000252.1:0-4226 GCA_035462225.1 Jiangellaceae bacterium
GATCGAGTGCGTCGTAGCCGAAGCTCTGGCTCCACCCAGGCCCTCGCCCGTCCACGATGCCGAGCACCTGGCTGACCTTGTTGTAGGAGTAGGTGAGATCGAAGGGATTGCCGGCAGTGGGACCGGCCCGGAGCTTCTGCACGCGATCGCGGCTGTCGTAGTCGAAGCGGTGCGTCACCTGGCCGGTCTCGTACGTCGCCAGCCGGCCGGCGGTGTCATAGGTAAAGTTCGACGCGAAGAGCTGGCCCTGTTGTAGACGTTCAGCAGCCGGTTCTCGACGTCGTACTGGTAGGTGACGCTGCGCGGCGTACAGCCGGCGCTGAGACACGGGTAAGGTCCGGAGCCGTTGTTGGCGTACTGGTGCTCCCACGACAGCCCCGCGGGCGGCTCGACCCGTCGCAGCACCTGATGGCCTGCCGCGCCCGGGGCCGGGTCGTAGTAGAAGCGCCAGATCCGCCCGCTGTAGGTGATCGTCGCCAGCGTGCCGTCGCCGTTGTAGGCAAACGACACCACGCGCGACTGGTTCGCGTTCAGGACCTGGGTGATGGTGGACACCCGGCCGGGCGCACCGTAAGCGATCGAGATCGTGTTGTTGAACTGATCGCGGATCTCGGTGGTATAGCGGACCTGGCCCCGGGGACCGCCGGCCTCGCCGATGTGCCCAAACGTGTAGGTCAGGCCGTTCGGGAGCTTCGCGGTGTGGTTCATCCGGTTGTAGCGGGCAAACCCCTTGCTGATCCAGCCTTCCGGGTAGGCACTCGTCTGGTACAGCGCTCCGCCGCCGCCGTCTCCTCCCTCGATCACCGTCTTGCCCGACGTGGCGTCGTCCGCCCGCAGCACGCGGCCGAAGTGCATCCGCCAGCCGACGCCGACCGGCGACCACTCGTCGATGGCGAAGCTGCCATGCTCGAAGTCGGCGTGGAACTTGCTGTTGTAGCTGCGCGACACCGTCAGCGGGATCGGCCCCGGCAGCGACAGATCCGTCACCGAGATGATCAGGTTCCCCGAGAGCGGGTCCACCTGTTCGTACGGAAACGAACCGTATGTGCCGCGTGCGGCGGGGAACCCGTCCGGGTTGAACGGATTGTTCTGGGCGACGGCTGGTGCGGCGGCAGCGAGCACGAACGCCAGGGCCATCGCGACGCGCCGTCGCGACGGATGCGTGGGGCTGGAAAAGGTTGGGCGCAAAAGCGGGCTCCCGGATGCAATGGCGACACGACCTGTCGCCAGCTCCGCGGGAGCCTACGTCGGGGTAACCTGCATGTCACTGGCAAATGCCAGTTGCGGTCCGTCACCACGGATCGTCGGCCACGCGAAGCGCGCCGATAGACCTGCAAACCGCCAGGCGACGCTTGCCGTAGTCGATGACGCCCTCGGTACGGAGATGCCGCATCACGCGGCAGATTTGCGCGAGGTCGGCTCCGACCATCGCCGCCAGGTCCTGCATCGGCAGCACGACGTCCACCGGAAACGTCCGGACACCGTCGGTCAGCTCCGCGAGCACCGACAGCACGCGATCGCGCACGGTCTGCGACTGGAGGCTGGCGCATTGATCGGCCAGCACGCGGGCCTCGGCGGCCAGGGCTTTCGCCACCAATGGCGCATGCATGGAGCTGGTCGTCAGCTCACGCACCAGCGATGCGGCAACGGCCACGACCTCGCCGTCGATCCGTGACGTCGCACTGACGTCGTAGGGCCGCTCGAGGATCGCCGCACTCAGGCCGACGAACGCGCCTTTGCCGCACACGGAAATGGGAAGAAGCTTCCCATTGGCCTCCCAGCGCTCGAGAAACACGCGACCTCGTTCGACGAGAAGGACGGATTCGACCTGCGTGCCCCGTTTTGCCAGCGTCGCACCGGCTCGAACCGATCGGCGCAGACCTCTGGTACGCATCCAATCAACGAGACTCTCCGCCATCAGACAGGTGCAGCACGACTGAAGAAGGGGGTGTGCAGAGATTACCCACAACGCGGTGACGATCAAGTGCGTTTTCTCCGATCGGCGACCGATGTACGCAGAATCTGCGACATCGTCGCTGACGTTGCACACTCTTGCGTGACGGCGTCACATCCATCGGAGATCGATGCCCGTTCGTTCGCGCCGGCGAGCGGGCCCGCTGTGGTCTGGGCGGTTCGGATCGCGCTCGCTGCGATCGTACTCGCGCGCTGGTTTTATCTGACGACCGAGACCCGCGCCGGAGGCCTGGGGTTCCGCTCGACGACGCGTGGAATCCACGCGGAGTCCACCCGCAACGTGGCGCAGGGTCACGGGCTGTCGTTCAGTGCCGGCGAGCCGAGCACCGACGCCGTGGCGCCGCTGTGGACGTAGCTCTGGGCCCTGCCGATTGCCGCGGGTGCATCGGTCGTGGCGTCTGCAAGGTGTGGGGCGCGTCGTCGGGCATGGGCACTCGTGTTCGCGCACGACGCACCTTGGTCCGGCAGCCGCCGCAGCGGCTACGTGCGGCCGCGGACGCCCTTCGCTTGCCCTGCCTCGCCTTTGGGCTAGTGCTCGGCGCGGACACCCAGGAGCGCAGCCACGCCGGCGCCAACCCGAAGCAGGTGACCCGTCCGTCGTCCGACCGCAGAAGGCAGCGACGGCGAGCAGGCCGGGGAGGGCGAAGGAGAACGCAGGGCGCTCTGTTCGATCATGTAGCGGATCGCCTCGCGACTCCCGCCCAGCCCCTCGGCCTCCAGCCACCCCGGGCCGCTTGACGACGGCGAGCACGGTCCCTGCGGACAGCAGGACGAGGAACAGCCACTCCTTCGAACCGTGGATCGAGCCGGGACTGTGCTGCCAGCGGCCCATGGTGAAGTAGTTGGCCCACAGACGGCCAACGACGCGACGAGTGCGATGCGAGCCCATCCCCGAAGCTGCCCGTACTTCCCTGAGACGATCGGTCGACTGTCGCGAGCGTGGAATCGCCCGGATCGATGCACCGCCGGCATGGACCATTCCATCCACGGCGGAGGGGGCCCATCAGGAATGCTCTACCTCGACCTTGAGCAGCTCTGCAGGGCGTAATACAGTGTTGCTCGAAGTGGCCGATTAGCTTGTCGGGTAGGCCCCTCCTGTACCCCGGTGTCACGTCTCCGCAGGGAGTATCGAGCTACATGTGTGCTTCGCGGTTTTTCTTCACCGCCGCGCTGGCCGTCTGCGCCGCGGCCGTCCCGACCATTTCCACCGCCCAGGCTTCGCGTGAGGGTCCGACGTTCGCCGCCGCGGGCGCGGCCCCGGGCTTCGCTCTCCGCCGGCCCGACATCGCCTACGACCCGGTCAACGACGTGTTCCTGGTCGTCTCGGCCCCGTTGACCCGCGGCCGGTTCCAGAGCGCCGACGGCGTCCCGTTCGGCACCAACGAGTTCGGCATCTCGTCGTCGCCGGCCTACAACCAGACGCCGCGCGTGGCCTATGGCGACGGCAAGTTCCTGGTGACGTGGCTCGACGTGCGCAACGATCCGCGCGGCTCGCTGGCGTGGGTCTACGGCCGGTTCGTCAGCTTCAGCGCCGGCGGCACACCGGTCTTCGCCGGGCCGGATTTCCTCATCGGCGCGGCCGTCCCCGGTGTCGACCCGGAACGCGGCGCGTCGGTCGCCTACTCGAGCGTCAGCCAGCGGTTCCTGGTGGTCTATCACCAGTACGGCGGCGGCGGGCAGCCGGCCAACGACCTGCGGGGCCAGCTGGTGTCGACGGCCGGCGCGCTCGTCGGCGCGCCAATCAACATCTCGTTCGACAACCACTTCCAGGGCGAAGTCGGGATCGGCTACAGCCCGACGAGCGATCGGTTTCTCGTCGCCTACCGCCACTTCTACGAACCGGCCGGGCCGGCGACGATCCAGAGCCGGACCGTCAGCGCGGCCGACGGATCGCTCGGCACGCCGGTGGACATGACGGCCGCCAGCAACACGAACGTCCCCGAGGTCGCCTACAACAGCAAGAACAACCAGTTCCTCCTCGCCTGGTGGCAAGGCGGCTCTGGCGTACCGCCGGTCTACTACGGCCGGCTGGTGAACCCGGACGGCGTCGCGGCCGGCCCCGCGCAGGCGATGATCGTCAACTACGGCGGCTACGACTCGCTGGGGATCGCCTACAACACGCTGGCCGACACGTTCTTCGCCGTCGTCCACGGCCGGGCCCCGGACACGTTCCCGCAGGAGGACGTCGGCGCCGAGGTCTCGGGCGTCGGCGTGCCGAGCGTCGAGTTCGACGTGACGGCCACCGGCAACCT
>DATHUM010000253.1:0-3364 GCA_035462225.1 Jiangellaceae bacterium
CGAGCGAGGCAAGTTGTTCCACGTACGCACCGAATTCCGTCGTGATCGCCTCCACACTGCCGACGAGCCTTGGGGCGGTGGCGATGAGCCCGTTGTAACGGGGTTCCCGGACGGCGTCGCGGTCGAACGTCACCAGCGCCAACGTGTACGAGAGCCCGACGGCTGCGAGGGCCACTGCACCGGCCAGAAGGGCGCGCCGCCACGATCTCAAGACCAGACCGCCGGCGATCACGGCTCCGACGACGGCCACGACGCCGGCTCGAATCGCCGCTCGCAGGAGCGCGCTGTTGAGGTCTTCGACAAGCTGGCTTTCGATCGATTGGAGCGCGGCCGGGTTCTCGACGATTCGCTGAACAGCCTCGACGTCGACCGATCGCAGGCTCACCGTGACCCGGAGGGGAGCGGTGTGGGTGTCGAATTCGAGCGTTCCGAGGGGATCGACTTGGAGCACCGTGTCGCCCCGCCAGGACGGCGAGATCTCCGCATCGATGGCCAGCGGTCCGAGAGCCGTGTGAGTGGTTCCGGCCACGTTCAGCGCCAGCCAGGCGCCGAACAACCCGGCCAGGACGGTGACGAACCACGGTGCCACCACCCGGAGCCAGTTGGGGATTTCGGAGCGACTCGTCCCGTCAGGCTGAGCCGGTGCGGTGGCCTGCTGCACCCTCCGTTGGTAGCACATCGAGCTCTGCGCCGATGTACCCGGCAGACTAAAGAGGTGCTCGAGCTAAGTACCGAGGAGTTCGACGAACTGGTCGCCGAAGCCCTCGACACAATCCCGCCGGATCTGGCGAAATTGGTCGATAACTGCGTCGTCCTGGTCGAGGACGACGCTCCGGAAGAATCGCCGGACCTGCTCGGCTTATACGAGGGGACGCCGCTGACCGAACGTGGCGAGTGGTACAGCGGTGTGCTCCCGGACACGATCCGGCTATTTCGCGAGCCGATCCTGGCCATCTGTGACAGCTACGAGGACGTGGTGGAGGAGATCCAGATTACGGTCGTCCACGAACTCGCGCACCACTTCGGCATCGACGACGACAGGCTGCACGAACTGGGTTGGGGGTAGTGACGGTGCGCCCGACCGGCACGCGGCAAAACGCGGTACGGCTCCCGGCCGATGGCCAGGAGCCGCCCTACGTCTTGGGACGCCGGTCCGGGAACGCCTCTCGGCGCAACGGCCGCTCGTAGCGGCTAAAGGTGGGACCCGGGGTTACCGCGGCCCGACGCCCAGCGAGAACCCGAAGGCTGTCGCTGGTTCCTCAACGTAGCCGATGCTGTGCCTGTTCCCCAAGGGTTGGACCAACGTGTGGTCTTCCTCACCCGCCCGGCATCCGGCTGGGCCGCCCACCAGTGGTGACGACGAAGCTCCATGCCTGCATGCCTGTAGCTACGGCGCGCCGCCTGCCGAACGTGATCGAACGGACTCGCCAAAGAAGGGAGCGGCGAGGGGATTCGGCTAGGCGTGATGAGAATGATTCAGCTAGGAGAGTTGGCCGTCGCGCCATAGGCGGGCCGAGCGCTCGAGCTCCTCCGCCATGCGCAGGTTGCCCTGCGCGAGCCGGGTCTGGCGCCGGCCTTCCTGGTCATCAGCGGTGTCGTCCGCGAGATGCGCCCGCCCGGCCGCCACCACCCGGCAGAACGCGGCGGCACGCTCGAGCGCGACGGCGAAGTCGCCATCGAACGCACTGGTGAGCACGGCGTCGCCCAGCGCTGCGACCTCGCGAGGCCCGGGTGGTTCGGCGACGCCCGCGACCGCATTGGACACCTCGGCGACGCGCTGGCCGGCATGGAATAGCCGCGCCGCATCGATGCCGTCCCGGTGAACCCAGGTGCGAAGCAGGTACAGAGACCACAAGGTGCCTGGCAGGGTCTCCGGGCCGGCGTCGCGCCACAGGTCGGCGATCTCGTCCAGGCCGACGTCGTCGGCAAGCCCCACCAGGCGGCGAGTGCGTTCGGGGTCGTCGCCTTCTCCTCGGCCGACGCGAAGCACGGCGGCGGCGGTGGCGTGTGCGACTGCAACCCGGTCGGCGGGATCCGGGTCACCGGGGATGTCGGGCAGTGTTCCGGACAGCAACGGCCGCAACGGCCGGCCGCCGTTGTGATCGCTGCGCCATTCGCTCACGCAACCATTGTGTCCCGATGAGGCGACATCAACCCAATCTTGGTCATTGGCAGTCGGGGACGGGCTCGTCGAGAGTGGTCTGGTCGAGCAGTCCCTTGAGGGTCGAGACCGGGATCGCCAGCGAATGCTCGCCGTCCGGCGCGGCCGCGTAGACCACGCCGACGACCCCGCCTTCGCTGTCGTACATCGGGCTGCCGGACGAACCGGGTTGGGCGAACGCCGAACTGACGATCACCTCGCCGACGTTGGCGTTGAGCGGGTCCTCTTCGTAGCCGAGCACCTCTCCAGTGCTGGACGTCAAACGCCCGCCGCCCGGATATCCGATGATCTCCACCGCCGTGCCGACCGCCGGATCCTCGGCGGCGAGTTCGACCGCGGCAGGCAGCGGTGAGCTCGTCTCGACCACGGCCAGGTCGGCCAGCACAGCCGTGCCGGAAGCTTCCACCAGCAGGTCCTGCCCGTCGTAAGTGCTGACCTGGAGGGTGGCCGCGCCGGCCACGACGTGCCGGTTGGTCCCGAGGCGGTTGGCGGAGACCGCGAAGCCGCTGCCGATGCTCACCGCGTCACAGCCGACGTTTCTCACCCGGACCGCTACCCGCTCGGTTGTCCGGAACCCGTCGGGCGAGAGTGTGACTGTGCCCGGCGTCGGCGTCGGCAGTGCCGGAGTCTCGTTGATGACAAGGCGCTCCGGCATGGGCGGTAGGTCGGGAACCGTCCCGCACGCGGCCAGGGCGAAGGCGGCCAGGATGACCAGCGGCTGTCTCATTCGGTCCCCAGCCGCTGCCTGAGGTCTTGGATGCCCTGCAGCGCCTCGTCGCAGACCGTGTTGAGCTGTTCGCTGGCCTGCCTGGCGCCGTCGGCGACGGACGCGGGGTCATACCGTTCGAGCTCCTCGAGGACGGTGATCAGCTGATCGATGAGCTGGTCTTGCCCTAGAGCACACCCTTCCAGCTGGCTTGCCACCGAGGCGACGTCGTTGGCGATGATGCGGGTCAGCTCGAGCTCGTCCCCGGTCTGCGCGCGCTCGTCGGCGAGGGACAGCAACCGGTCCTGGAGTTCGAGGAGCTGGTTGTCGGTGGCTTCGAGATCGCGCTCGGCCTGGTTCAGCTCGCCGGCCAGCTGGTCGCGCTGGGCAGCCACCGTCGTCGCGAGCTCACCCCGCTGTTCGGCCTCGGCCCGCCATTCGCCGGTGGTGCGCCACAGGTAGGCAGCGAGCACCGCGGTCGCCGAGAACAGCAATGT
>DATHUM010000254.1:0-14294 GCA_035462225.1 Jiangellaceae bacterium
ACTGGAGTCGGCCTCGCTCGTGGCCGTGACGGTCACCGTGGCCGACTCGGCCGCGCCTGCGCCCGCCGTAGCGTACGCCGACACCGGAACCGTCTCACCGGACGCTGCCGCGACGACCTCGTACGGCAGGTGAACGTCCCAGCCTTCGCCGTCGACCGACGCCGACAGCCGGTAGATGTCCGAGTCGAACACTCCCTCGCCGGCTGCGCCGGTGTTCGTGAGCGACGCGTTCAGCAAAGCCGTCGAACTGCCGACGGGGTGCGTTCCCGCTTCGGCGAGCTCAGCGTCGCGCGCGAAGTCGCCCGCGCCGTCGAGATGCCGGACCGCGACATCGTAGAACAGCACGCCATCCGCGTCCCGGTACGCATCGAGGACGTAGAAGTGCATGCGGTTGAAGTTCTCGACGTACTCGTACTGGCTGTCCGAACCCACGCCGGCGTGGAACGTGGCGTCGTCGAGCTGGCGAGGGTCACCGCGGACGACCGGCACCGGGGTGCCGTCCGGCCGGAAGTAGTCGATTCGGTTGATGTTTTCGATGTTGGCGTCGATCAGCCGCACGCGCGGCGTCCCGCTGTTGCGGGTCTGGGCGAGCAGCACACCGTGACCAGGGGTGAATGAGTCGTTGCCGACCCGGTCCACGACCTCCATCGTGAACCGCTGCCACGACGTCTGGTTGGTGTGAGTGCACCAGAACGGATCGTTGGTCAGCGTCTCGCAGTTGCCCGGGGTGTACCCGCCCGCTCCGAGGTTGACGGTGAGGCCTACCTCGTGCCCGTCGGGGATGTACGACCGGGCTTGCAGCGTGGTCACTGCGATGCCCTGGTTGATCAGCGACGGGCGGTCGAGAACGACCTGCTCGTCATCGGTCACGACGCCCAATCGGCCACCGGAACCGGTGGTCTTGAAGTGCAGCATGTGGTGCGGGCCGAGCGCCGAACCGCCGGCGTTCGGGATCTGCCAGCGGTTGTGGGTGCCGCCAGGACCGTTGAACGTACCGCGGCTCATCATTTCCCAGTAGCCGGTGTAGTTGCGGTCGGTGTCGGAGAACGGGTTGTTGTAGTTGTCCGGCAGACCCCGCAGGTGGCTGAACTCGTGCGCGAACACGCTCTGCCCCGAGCTTTCCGCCTGGGTAGAGGTGCCGCCGCCGGCGTTCGGCCAGTGGTTCGCCGCTGCGCGCCACGATGTCCACGGCACGTACCTGGTGGCCGCCCAGTTCGGCATCGGGTCGCCGTTCTGGTTCAGCGGCGGGTTGCCGTTCTCGTCCCGGGGTGGTCCTAGTTCGTCGGGTACGTCCTCACGGTCGGCGAACAGCATCTGGCCGAACTCTTCCCACGTCGACGACTCGTCGTGGCCGGCCGTCACGTAGAAGCCGTTGTCGAATCCGCACAGTCCGCTGGCACAACCGATGGCGGCGCGCCAGAGGTTGCCGCCGTCAGTGCGGATGTTGCGGTTACAGGTGTCCCCTTGCGGACAGAACTGGGATAGCGGCGTGTTGAACTGCGCTATGCCATATTCGTGGAGCTTGCCGGGCAAGGTGTACGGGCCGAAGACCTCGACGTCGACACCGATGCGCCCGTGGCTGTCCTCCATCCAGTACGAGTGCAGCGTCTGGCCGCCGTTGTACTCGTTCGGCACCGCGTAGTAGTCGTAGAACCACTGGTTCACGTTCTCCGGCGCCACCGGTTCCCAGCCGCTCTGCGGGTTGCCGAACGGGTGCTCCCCGGGGTCCTGGGTGATCACGAATGGCTGATCTTCGAAGTCGAGCAGGATGACCGCGGTGCGGTACTGGCTCTCGCTGCCCTCGCTGGTATCGGCGGAGTTCCACTCAGGTGGCCGAATCGGGACGTAGTCGTCCCACGTCATGTCCGCCTGGTCGGTCCACTGCTGCGGGTCGGCGGGCACTATCGGGCCGGTGGTGGATTCGCTGGCCGGCGCCTGGGCGGCCACGCCCATGCCGCTGGCCAGCGGAACCACCAGCGCCGCAGCGCCGCCGACGGCCATCACGCGCCAGACGGCCGCTCTGCGTATTCGCCGGTTAGTCGGTCTCGGTGTCATCGTGCCTCCCATGGGCGCAGAGACGACGCGACCCCTCTCAGGCCGCTCCGATCACACTAGGAAGGCACCCTACGCGCGTCACTGTCCATCTGTACCGAGTCGATGCGGCGAGCTTCCGACATCTGTCGAGACGTCAGTCCGGCAATCGCCCCGCACCGGCTACCGCCGCCAGGCCGGCGGCTCCCATGCCGACAAGGGTGCTGACTTTCGGGATGCCGGGCAGCTGGACGTCGACGACGTTCGGCGCCGCGACGACACGGGCCCCGGAGGCCAGTCCCGCTCTTGCGCCGGTCGTGGAATCCTCGATCACGATGCATTCGGCGATATCGACGCCGAGGTCGCCCGCGGCTCGCAGGTACGGCTCGGGGTGCGGCTTGCCGTTGACGACCTCGTCTCCTGTGATGACGGCGCCGAAGGTGTCCGGCGGCAATGCGGACACCACGACATCGGCGAGCTGCCGGTAGGACATCGTCACGAGGGCGCACGGCACCCCGTTCGCTCGGAGGTCCGTCAGCAGCTCGCGGGCGCCGGGCCGCCAGATGATCGACTCCTTGAGGCGCTCGACGAGGCGCTGGACCATGTTATCGACGACCTGCTCGGCGGTCATCGGGAGGCGGCCGCGGATTCTTATGTACTCCCCCGCCTCGATGAGCGCGCTGCCGACCAGGCGTTTGGAGTCCTCGTCGGTCCACTCGCCGCCGTGCGAGGTGACCAGGGCGCGCTCGGTGGCGATCCACTCCGGTTCGGTGTCCACGAGGGTGCCATCCATGTCCCACAGGACGGCAGCGGGCAACGGAATGTGCACTACGCCAACGGTACCAGCCAAGCCAGTGGCACTCGTGATCACGAAGAGTCCGGTGCCGGATCGGGCCACAAGGCTTCGCGATCATGGGACAGTCAGACGGCACCGTCAGCCGGCGTTGAAAGACTTGTCTTCCGGGTGGTGGACGATGAGCGCGTCGGTGGACTGTTCCGGGTGGAGTTGGAGCTCCTCGGAGAGTTCGACGCCGATCCGCTCCGGCTCGAGCAGTCGCACCATGGTTCGCCGGGCCTCCAGGTCAGGGCAGGCCGGGTACCCGAATGAGTACCGCGAGCCGCGGTAGCCCTGATCGAGGATGCCGTCGAGCGCCGCGTCGTCCTCGGCGCCGAACCCCAGTTCGGCCCGCACCCGGGCGTGCCAGTACTCCGCGAGCGCCTCGGTGAGCTGCACCGACAGCCCGTGCAGTTCGAGGTAGTCGCGGTAGGCGTTCTCGGCGAACAGCTTTGCCGTCACCTCGGCAACTCGTGAGCCCATCGTCACGAGATGGAACGCCACTACGTCGAGCTCACCTGACTCACGCGGCCGGAAGAAATCGGCCAGGCAGAGCCGCCGGTCGCGGCGCTGCCGCGGGAACGTGAACCGGGCCAGCTCCTGGCTGTGATCGTTCGGGTCGAGCACGACGAGGTCGCGTCCCTCGGACACGGCCGGCCAGTACCCGTACACGACGGCGGGTTCGAGGATGCCTTCGGTGTGCAGCCGGTCGAGCCACATCCGCAGCCGAGGACGTCCCTCCGTCTCGACCAGTTCCTCGTACGACGGTCCTTCACCGCGAGATCCCCGCAGTCCCCACTGACCGAGGAAGGTTGCGCGCTCGTCCAGGTAGGCCGCGTAGTCCGCGAGCGGGACGCCTTTGACGACACGCGAACCCCAGAACGGCGGCTCGGGTACCGGGTTGTCCGTCGCAACGTCGGACCGGACGTCCGGCGCATCGGCCGGTGTCTCGTCCTGGCGCGCCTTGCGAGAGACGCGCCGCTTGCGCCGTTCCGGTAAGACCTCGGACAGCGACGTCCGCGCGTCCGCCTTGGCGGCGGCGATCGCGTCCATCAGCCGGAGCCCCTCGAACGCGTCGCGCGCATACCGGACCTCACCGGCGTACACCGAGGCCAGGTCGTCCTCGACGTAGGCGCGGGTCAGCGCAGCACCCCCGAGCAGGACCGGCCAGCGGGTGGCGACCCCCCGCTGGTTCATCTCCTCCAGGTTCTCCTTCATCACCACCGTGCTCTTGACCAGCAACCCGGACATTCCGATGGCGTCCGCACCGTGCTGTTCGGCCGCGTCGAGGATGGTGGTGATCGGCTGCTTGATACCGAGGTTCACCACCCGGTAGCCGTTGTTGGTCAAGATGATGTCGACCAGGTTCTTGCCGATGTCGTGCACGTCGCCTCTGACCGTGGCCAGCACGATGGTGGCGCGCGACTCGTCGCCGCCGCGCCCTTCGATGTGCGGTTCCAGGTGCGCGACCGCCGCCTTCATCACCTCGGCACTCTGCAGGACGAACGGCAGCTGCATCTCGCCCTTGCCGAACAGCTCACCGACGGTACGCATGCCGGCCAGCAGCGTGTCGTTGACGATCTCGAGCGCGCTGCGCTGTTGCAAAGCTTCGTCAAGGTCGGCCTCGAGGCCGATGCGCTCGCCGTCGACGATGCGTCGTTCGAGCCGCTCGAACAGCGGCAGCGCCGCCAGGGCTTCGGCCCGATCATCGGCGGAGACCGAGACACCCTCGAACAGCTCGAGGAACCGGGTCAGCGGGTCATACCCCTCGCGGCGGCGGTCGTACACGAGATCCTGCGCTACCTGCAGCTGCTCCTCGGGTATCCGCGAGATGGGCAGGATGCGCGCGGCGTGCACGATCGCCGAGTCGAGCCCGGCGGCAACCGCCTCGTGCAAGAACACGGAGTTGAGCACGGCACGGGCGGCCGGGTTCAGCCCGAACGAGACGTTGGAGATGCCCAACGTCGTCTGCACGTCCGGATGGCGCCGCTTCAGCTCGCGGATCGCCTCGATCGTTTCCAGTGCGTCGCGCCGGCCGTCCTCCTGACCGGTCGTGATGGGGAAGGTCAGCGTGTCGATGATGATGTCGCACTCGCGCATCCCGAACTCTCCGGTGAGCTGGGCGATCAGCCGCTCGGCCACTCGGAGTTTCCACTCTGCGGTCCTGGCCTGGCCTTCCTCGTCGATGGTGAGTGCGATGACCGCTGCTCCGTGTTCGCGGACGATCGGCATCAGATTGCGCAGCCTGGAGTCCGGCCCGTCGCCGTCCTCGTAGTTGACCGAGTTGATCACACTTCGCCCGCCGAGATTCTCCAGCCCCGCTTCGATGACCGCCGGTTCGGTTGAATCCAGCACCAGCGGCAACGTGCTCGCGGTGGCGAACCGGCCGGCGAGTTCTCGCATGTCGGCGACGCCGTCCCTGCCGACGTAGTCGACACACAGGTCGAGCAGGTGAGAGCCGTCCCGAATCTGGGCCCGGGCGATCTCGACGCAGTCGTCCCACCGCTTTTCCAGCATTGCCTCGCGGAACGCCTTCGAGCCGTTGGCGTTGGTCCGCTCGCCGATCGCGAGGAACGACACGTCCTGGCGGAACGGAACGTGCTGGTAGAGGCTCGACACCCCGGGCTCGACCTGCGGCGCGCGTCCGGCGACCGCGCGGTCACCGACCCGCTCGACCACCTGGCGAAGGTGCTCTGGAGTCGTTCCGCAACAGCCGCCCACGAGGGCGAGCCCGTACTCGCGGGTGAATAGGTCGTGGGCGTCCGCGAGCTGCTCAGGCGTCAGCGGATAGCTGGCGCCGTCCCGGGTCAGCTCAGGAAGGCCCGCGTTGGGCATACAGGCCAACCCTGTTGCGGCGTACCGGGCGAGGTGGCGCAGGTGCTCGCTCATCTCCGCGGGTCCGGTGGCGCAGTTCAGCCCGAGCAGGTCCACGCCTAGCGGCTCGAGCGCGGTCAGTGCCGCACCGATCTCGCTGCCGAGCAGCATCGTGCCCGTGGTTTCCACCGTGACGTTCACCACGAGCGGGACGTCCGCTCCCGCGGCCGCAATGGCCCGCCGGGCGCCGATGACCGCCGCCTTGGCTTGCAGCAGATCCTGGGCGGTCTCGATCAGGACGGCGTCCACTCCCCCGGCGAGCATGCCCTCGACCTGTGATTGGTAGGCATCGCGCAGCGCGGCGAAGCTGACGTGGCCCAACGACGGCAGCTTGGTGCCCGGCCCCACCGATCCCAGGACCCACCGGGGCCGGTCCGGCGTCGCCCACCCGTCGGCGACCTCCCTGGCCAGTTCGGCGCCACGCTGCGAGATCTCGTGGATTCGGTCCGTGAGGCCGTATTCACCCAGCGCCGAGAGATTCGCGCCGAATGTGTTAGTTTCGACGCAATCGACGCCGACACCGAAGTATGCGTCATGGATCGACCGCACGACGTCCGGTCGAGTCAGGTTCAAGATTTCGTTACAGCCCTCGTGGCCCTCGAAGTCGTCGAGGGTGAGATTCGCGGCCTGGAGCATCGTGCCCATCGCACCGTCGGCTACCACGACACGCTCGGTGAGCGCCTTGCGGAGGGCGGCGGCTGCTGCGGACACGGATACTCCTACGGTTGGGACGGCGGCCCTGGAGTGGGCCGGCCGGCACCGAGATGGTTTCGTTGCGTACCGCCAGGCTAGCTCGCGGTGTCCGAGAGCCGGACGGATTGTCCAGGGATCGGGACATGGGCGATTCGTCGCTGGGGTCGTAGTCTGGCCTCATGCCCGAAGGCGAGAAGACCCCGGCCCGGTCCGGTAGCCGGTTGACGAACCCGTTGATGATCGGGGCGTTCGCCGGCTGGAACGACGCCGGCGAGGCCGCTACGGGAGTGATCGACCATCTCGCCGAGTGCTGGGACGCTGAGCCACTAGCGGAGATAGATCCGGACGACTACTACGACTTCCAGGTCAACCGGCCCACTGTCCGGATCGCCGAGGACGGCGTCCGGACGCTGGAGTGGCCGACCACCCGCCTGCTCATCGCCCGGCCCGGCGGCGGCGATCGCGATGTCGTGCTGGTGCGAGGGATCGAGCCGAACATGCGGTGGCGCGCGTTCTGCGAGGAACTGATGACGCACGCGGACGAGCTCGGGGTGCGCGATGTGATCATGCTGGGCGCGCTGCTGGCCGACGTGCCGCACACCAGGCCGGTCCCGGTCACGGTGTCCGGTACCGACGACGGGCTCGCCCGGTCGCTCGGCGTCGAATGGTCCCGGTACGAAGGGCCGACGGGCATCGTCGGCGTTCTGCAGAACGCGGCCGCACAGGCGGGCTGGTCCGCGACCAGCCTGTGGGGAGCGGTGCCCCACTACGTCTCGCAGTCGCCCTGCCCCAAGGCGACCCTGGTGCTCGTGCAGAAGATCGAGGATCTGCTCGACCTGTCCATCCCGTTGGGCGACCTGCCGGACGAGGCCCAGGCGTGGCAGCACGGCGTCGAGGAGCTCGCGACCGAAGACCCCGACGTGGCCGAGTACGTCAAGCGCCTGGAAGAGGCCCGCGACACCACTGAGTTGCCCGAGGCGTCCGGAGAGCACATCGCCCGGGAGTTCGAGCGCTACCTGCGCCGCCGCACGGACTCCTGACCCCTCACTCCGCTGATCATGCAAAAGTGGGACGCGCGACACGCCGGCCCCTGTGGATAACTTCCACGCGCCTCAGCTCGCTTCGACCAGCCTGGGGGCATGGGCGAACTCCTGCTCAGCTCGCCGTTCACGCTGGCAGACGCTGCGGCGGCCGGCTTCGATCGCGATGACGTCCGTGCTCTAGTGCGCGGCGGCGACGCCCGGAACATTTGTCACGGCGTCTACATCTCCTCGGACGTCCCAGACTCCCCGAAACTGAAGGCCGCTGCGCTGAAACGTGTCGTGCCCGAACGCGCTGTGATCTGCCGCCGAACCGCGGCCTGGCTGCATGACGTCGACGTGCTGGCATTTGGCGCACACCTACAGGTCCCGCCGGTCGAGATATTGGTTCCGGCAGAAACCGCGGCGGTGCGTCGGCGGGGCGTCCTGGGTTACTCGGGAGTGCTTCGCGACGACGAGGTTCATGAGGTCGAAGGAGTGCTTGTCACCTCGCCGGTGCGGACAGCTCTCGACCTGGGCCGCTGGTTACCCCTGCTCGATGGTGTGGCCGGCCTTGACGCCATGCTCCATGCGGGCATAGTCGATCACGATGAGCTTCACGATGCGGCGCAGCGACTGCGCGGCTACCGGCACAAGTTGCGGCTGGACAAAGCGCTGGATCTTGCGGACGGCAGGGCTGAGTCTCCGCAGGAGAGCAGGCTGAGAATCCGGCTCGTCGTCTACGCCAAGCTCCCCGAGCCGGAGGTGCAGTTCGTGGTGCCGTTCGCCGGCGGTGAGTTCCGCCTCGACCTCGCCTACGTCGAACTGCGCGTTGCCGTCGAGTATGACGGCGAGGAGTACCACAGCCAGCCCGAAGATGTGGCGTACGACGAATGGCGGCGAATGCGGTTACACGAACTCGGCTGGACGGTGCACGTGGCCCGATCCCACGACGTGCTCGGAGGATGGCTGGCTTTTGCTGATCAGGTTCGTGCGTCTCTAGCCAAGGCTGCGCGGCGGATGGCTGCTTGAGCGCAGCGTCGCACGGCGTGTCGCGGACCCCAGAATTGCATGATCGGCGGGGTTAAGGGAGGGATATTCCCAGCAGGGCGTGCAGGAGATCGCGGACGAGTGCGGGAGCCGTCGGGTCGGTACCGCCGCCCAGGCGGGTTTGATCCGCCCACCGGTCGACGGCCGCGAGCGCGCGCGGCGTGTCCAGGTCGTCGGCGAGGTGGCTGCGGACCTCGGCGAGCAACCGGCTCGCATCCGGTCCGACCGGCGCGGCTATCGCGGCCCGCCAGCGGGCCAGTCGGTCCTCTGCCGCGGCGAGCATGGCCGCCGTCCAGTCGCGGTCGGCACGATAGTGGTCGGACAGCAGCGCGATGCGCACTGCGGCGGCGTCTCGCTCCTCGGCGCGCAGCCGAGACACGAACTCGAGGTTGCCGAGCGACTTGGACATCTTCTCACCGTCCAGCCCCAGCATTCCGGCGTGGACGTAGGAGCGTGCGAACGGCCAGCGACCGGTCACGTGAGCGTGCGAGGCGGACATCTCGTGGTGCGGAAAGATCAGGTCCGATCCTCCGCCCTGCACGTCGAACGCGTCGCCCAGGTAGTGCAGAGCGATGGCCGCGCACTCGATGTGCCACCCGTGGGCGTCCCGGCCCGAACGGGCTCTGCCAGGACGGTTCACCGGGTCGCTCGCGCCACCACAACACGCTGTCGACAGGATTCTTCTTGCCGGTGCGATCCGGGTCGCCGCCACGCTCCCTGGACAGGGCGATCATGGTCTGGTGGTCGAGCTTGGAGATGGATCCGAACTGTGGGTCGGCTTCGACCGAGAAGTACAGGTCGCCTCCGACCTCGTAGGTCGCTCCCGCGTCTCTGACCTGCTCGACGAGATCGACGATCAGCGGGATGGCCTCTGTCGCTCCGACGAACTCGTCCGGTGGAAGAACGCCAAGCCAGGCCATGTCCTCCCGGAACTGGTCGGTCTGTCGGGCCGCGAGGTCGGTCCACTCGATTCCGGTCTGTTCGGCCCGCTCCAGCAGTGGCTCGTCGATGTCGGTGACGTTCTGTATGTACCGCACCTCGTGCCCCGAGTCGCGCCACGCCCGGTTGAGCAGGTCGAAAGCCAAATAGGTGGCCGCATGGCCGAGGTGTGTCGCGTCGTACGGCGTCACGCCGCAGATGTACATCCGCGCTCGCGGCCCGGGTGCGGCCGGGCGCACCTGGCCGGCCGCGGTGTCGTACAGCAGGACGGGACGTCCTCGCCCGGGCAATTGAGGCGGTTCCGGGGCAGTCCAGGCGCGCATGCGTTTGAGCCTAGAACACCGGCCACGGGATGGGCCGCGGCCGGTCTTCGATGGCGGGCAGGCGTCCGTGTCCGACCAGCCGTGAGATCCGCTCGTGCATCGCACGCAGTTCCTCGGCGGCCAGCAGTTCGGCCAGTCGGGAGCCCAGGGCGCCTTCGGTCTCGGCCAGCAGATGCAGCAGCAGGCCACGCTCGTCGTCGCTGAGCTCGGTGCCCGCCCATCCCCACAAGACGGTGCGGAGCTTGTCCTCGGCATGGAACGAGACGCCGTGGTCAACGCCCAGGAGCGTCCCGCGCGAGTCGACCAGGATGTGCCCAGCCTTGCGGTCGGCGTTATTAATCACGATGTCGAAAAGCGCGAGCCGGCGCAGCCGCGGATCGTCCGCGTGCACGAGCGTGACGGGCTTGCCGTCGCCGTCCACGGCGTGCAGCGCGGCCAGCCAGCCGTCGCGTACGGCGTAACGGGGCACGATGTCGACCAGCTCCTCGCCGGACTGGTCCACCCAGAGCTGGCACATCCCAGGTCCGTACGGCCCGCCGCGAAGCACGGTGGGGGGGACGAGCTGCCACCCGGCCGCCTCGGACACCAGGTAGGCGGCATACTCGCGGGCGGCGAGCGTCCCGTCCGGGAAGTCCCACAGCGGGCGTTCGCCGGCCGCGGGCTTGTAGACGCAGCGCGCGTTCCCGTCCGGGCCGGTGATCCGGCACAGCAAAGTGGTGTTCGTGGCCGCGACCAGCCGGCCCTCGACGACGAGTTCGCCTCGCTCCAGCAGCCCGGTCCGGTCAGTCACGGCGCCGGTAGCCGTTCTGGCGGGGACAGATGTGCCCTTTCGGGTCGAGGGGCAGCGCACACAGTGGGCACGGCGGCCGGCCGGCCGCCACAAGTGCCTGCGCCCGCTTGACGAACGCCCGGCCGGCGGCGCCTGATATCCGCACGACGAGGACGTCGCGGTCCTCGGGGATCTCCGAGTCGGGCTGCAGGACGTCGTCGTCGGCCGCGGCGAACGCCTCGATGACCACTTGATCGTCCGTACCGTCCCACGCCAGGGTGAGCGTTCCGACCCGGAACTCCTGCTCGATCGGCTGTTCCAGCGGAGCGTTGTCCTCGAGATCGGCCGGCGCCACGACGGGTACGGGCGCCTTGCCTCCGGTGCGCCGGACCACCTCGTCGAGCAGCGCGTCCATCCGCTCGGCGAGTGCGGAGACCTGCTCCTTCTCGAGCAAGACCGTCACGATCCGGGAACCTTCCCGGGCCTGGAGGAAGAAGGAGCGCTGGCCCGGTTCGCCGACCGTGCCGGCGACGAACCGGTCGGGCGAGTCGAACCGGATGATCTGGTGGGGCACGGAACCGACCCTATTCGCTCCCGCTCCCGCCGCCCACTTCCGCGTCACTCGACCGGCGACGCCGACGCTTGCGTGGCGCGACGCTGAGCCTTTCACCCGTGTGGTTGAGGTGGACGACGAACGGACGAAGATCGGTATACGTGATCATGGTGACCGACGCCGGATCGACCACGATTCGCTGGAACGCGTCGAGATGCATGCCGAGCGCGTCGGCCACGACAGCCTTGATGACATCGCCGTGCGACACCGCGACCCAGGCCGCGGACCCGCCGGCCCGGGCGGCGACGCGTGCGTCGTGCTCCCGGATGGCATCGACCGCGCGGGCCTGCATCGCCCGCATCGACTCGCCGGCGGGAAACGTCGCAGCGGACGGGTGCGACTGGACCTGCCGCCATAGCCTTGTGCGCCGCAGATCCTTGATAGGCCGGCCCGTCCAGTCTCCGTAACCACACTCGACGAGCCGCTCGTCGGTCGTCGGCGCCAGCCCGAGTCGACCTGCGGCCAGGGCGTTCGCCGTCTCGACGCAGCGCTCCAACGGGCTGGTGACGATCGCAGCCAGCGGCAGGCGGGTAAGCCTGGCCGCCAACGCTTCGGCCTGCGCCCGACCGGTGTCGTCCAACGGCACGCCGGCGGACCGGCCGGCCAGGACTCCGGCGGCGTTTGCCGTAGTGCGGCCATGGCGCACCAGCAGGACGGTAGGCACCCGGCGAGCCTACTGCGGAGCGGAATAGGGTGCTGTCGGGTGCAGTTGGTGATCAAGAGAAACGATTCCCCGCGAGGCTGAGGAGGCATCTTCGTGGCCAAGCCGCCGCTTCCCGAAGACGTGATCAAGTTGCTGCAGCGACCGAACCACGCGGTGATGGCCACCGTCCGGCCGGACGGCGCCCCGGTTACCGTCGCCACCTGGTACCTGTGGGACGACGGGCGAATCCTGCTGAACCTCGACGCCGGCCGCAAGCGGCTCGATCACATGCGCGCCGATCCCAGGGTTTCACTCACTGTGCTCGACGGCGATTCGTGGTACCGGCACGTAAGTCTGCAGGGAACTGTGACGATAAGCCCGGATTCGGACCTGTCCGGAATCGATCGCCTGGCGCTCCACTACAACGGCAAGCCGTACGCCAACCGGCAGCGGCCTCGGGTCAACGCCTGGTTCGATATCGACAGTTACCACGTTTGGGGTTTGCGCTGATCAAACCAAGCCTCTTCGCCCGGGCGTATGATGCGGAAGCATCGGTGGCTTGCTAACGAAGGGCTCGGGTGCGTTGACTGTTCGCAGCAGCCTCGCCGGCGTGCCCGCTGCGCTCGCAGCGGGTGTGCTGGGCCTCGGCATGCTCGCGGGGTCTCCGGCGGCAGCCACAGGCACGGAGCCTGACGAGCCGGAACACAACGTCGAAGAGCTCACCGAGTCCATCCAGAACTTCGCCGAGGAGCAACTCGACGCTCACGCCGACGCGGTGAGCGCTGCGCTCGAGGCCCTCGAGAGCGCGAAGGGGCAGCTCGACGCCGCGGTGGTTCAGGAGGCGGCCGCCCGAGAAGCCGAAGAAGCCGCTAGCACCGCCGCCGAACAGGCGAGCCGGGCGCTGGACGCGACACTGCTCGCCGAGCAAGAAGCGTCGCGCACCCTGGCGGCGCTGACGGCGAGGGTGGACCAGACCCGTGAGCGGCTGGGACTGGCTGCCCGCACCGCCTACCAGTCCGGATTCGGCGGCTGGTCGGCACTGCGTGCGGGCGACGACGCGATGCAGGAGTACGTGACTCAGCTCGCCGACCTCGAGTCGGCGCAGGTGCGCCTGCGCAGCTTGCGCGAAGATCACCGATATCTGGTCCTCCAGGTCGCCAAGACCAGCCAGCGGCTGGGTGTGGCCGAGGAGGACCTGCGCGCCGCCACACAGGCTCTCGAGGATGCCCAAGCCACCCACGCCGAGGCCGATTCCGCGGCCGGGGTGGCGCGCGAGGAGGAGTACGCGCAGTACCAGGAGTTCCTGGCTGAGTCAAAGGCTCTGGAAGCCTGGCTGGCCGAGTATTCGATCAACGACACCCTCGAAGGCACGGGCAGCTTCGTTCGCCCTGGAACCGGGCCGGTCACGTCCTCGTTCGGGCCTCGGATGCATCCCATCCTCGGGTATGTCAAGACTCACACCGGCATCGACATCGGCCGCGGCGACGGGTTCATCTACGCCGCCGATCACGGCATCGTCGCCGATGCGAGGTGGAACGACGGGTACGGCTATATGGTGATCGTCGACCACGGCTTGATCGACGGTCAGCAGGTGTCGACGTTGTACGCCCACCAGCCGGGCCTGTCGGTCGACGTCGGCGACAAGGTGGCCAAGGGCCAGCCCATCGGTTCGGTCGGCTCGACCGGCTTATCGACCGGTCCGCACCTGCACTTCGAGGTCCGCATCGGCGGCCGGCCGGTCAATCCGTGGCCGTGGATCTCCAGCGCCCCGATGCCGGACGAGGCGGGCTAGCCGGCTAAGCCGTCAGCACTCCCCCGGCCAGCAGGCCGAGGGTGAGCACGCCGAGCGCCACGCGGTAGAGCACGAACGGCGTGTACGTGCGGGTCTGCAACCACCGGAACAACCAGGCCACCACCGCATATCCCACGACGAACGAGACGGCGGTCGCCAGCAGAATGGGGCCGATCCCGTATTCCGCGCCCTCGGCGATCGCGGACGGCCACTCGAAGATCCCGGCACCCAGGACTGCCGGGATGGCCAGCAAGAAAGCGAACCGCGCGGCGGCGGCCCGATCGTATCCGAGGAACAAGGCCATGCTGATGGTCGCACCCGAGCGCGACACCCCGGGGATCAGCGCGCATGCCTGCGCCAACCCGAGCAGGATGGCGTGTCGCAGGTTCAAGGACCCGAGCGAGCGGTCACGGCGGCCCACCCGGTCGGCGAGGCCGAGCACCAGCCCGAGGACGACGAGGGTGGTCCCGACGATCCAGAGTGAGCGGAAATCCGTCTCGATGACGTCCTTCAAGGTGATTCCGAGCACGACTATCGGAATGGAACCGGCGATCACGTACCACCCCAGCCGGGCGTCCTTGGGATCCCACGTCTTCTCCACCCGATGAGCGCCGCCGACCCGGACCAGCTCGTGGCTGCGCAGGGCGTCGAGGTTGGTCAGCGACCGGGTCCACGCTTCGATGATCCGCCAGATGTCCTTGGCCAGGTAGGCG